>JALYZI010000162.1 GCA_030948915.1 Acidobacteriota bacterium | reverse complement strand
TTGCGGCGATTCAGGCCGGCGCTAATTTCGATTGGCGTGGGCTCCTCCAGATGGCAACTCAGGCGGTCCGGCCGCTCGGACCGATCGGCTTCAGCGCGCTTTTCATCGCAGTCAACACCGTGCTGTTTCTGCTGCTCCGCCGCCCGCCGCGAGGAATCGATGCGTAAGGCCGTCCTCATCGCGTTGACGATTCTCGCGACGGTGGTGACCGCGCTGATCGCGTCGCCGCCGTTCAAGATGTCCATGACGCTTTCCGGAGCGGCGTCGATGATGACGCGCACAGCGGTGATCGTTTCAGTTCTCTTCGTCTGGATCATCGCCGCCATCGTGGTGACGCTGATGAGCGGCCGCGAGATTCGATACTCCTCGATCGAAGTCCGCACTTCGCCGCTGCACTGCTTCGCACTCGGCCTCGTGGCAGTGACGAGCCTCGTCCTGACCGCGATCCTCTTCAGCTATCTCATTCCGTACGTCGTCGGCATTCCGCTCCTGATCGCGCTGGCGGTCTTCGCGATTCTCGCGAAGATCTACGGCACCATCGCGGTCTTTCACGCGGTCGGAGCGATCGTCGCGAATGCGCGCTCGCGCGAAGAGCTGTCGCAGCGGCGATGGTTGCGCGGCGACCTCGCCATGGTCGTCATCGGAGTCCTTCTCCTCGGCGCCATCCGATTGATTCCCGTCGTCGGCGTCGTCGTGTGGGGCATCGCGTCGATCTTCGGGATCGGCACGGCGCTGGCGACGAAGTTCGGCCGGCGCGAGCCGTGGTTCCTGGTCTGGCGGCCGATCAGCGCGGACTAGATGTTCTCGACGATCGCGCGCCCGAACTCGCTCGTCTTCACCAGCGTTGCGCCCTGCATCAGCCGTTCGAGATCGTACGTCACGCGCTTCTGCGCGATCGTCTTCGCGATTCCGCGCTCAATCGCGTCGGCCGCTTCGAACCAGCCGAGGTGTCGCAGCATCATGACGCCGGAGAGGATGAGCGAGCCGGGATTCACGCGATCCTGATCCGCGTATTTCGGCGCAGTGCCATGCGTCGCTTCAAAGATCGCGACTTCGTCCGACTCATTCGAGCCCGGGGCCATGCCGAGCCCTCCGACCTGCGCCGCGAGAGCATCCGAGAGATAGTCGCCGTTCAGATTCGTCGTTGCGATCACCGAGTACTCTGCAGGTCGCAGCAGCACCTGCTGGAACATCGAGTCTGCGATGCGGTCCTTGATGATGAGCTTTGTTCCGACCTTCGATCCGTCCACTTCCGATTCCGCGATCGTAACGTCGGGAAATTCCTGCTTTGCGACTTCGTATCCCCAGTCTTTGAAACCACCTTCGGTGTATTTCATGATGTTGCCCTTGTGCACGAGCGTCACGCTGGAGCGTTTCGCCGCCAGGGCATACTGAATCGCTTTCCTTACGAGACGCTTCGATCCGAATTCCGAAACCGGCTTGATGCCGATGGCCGAGCCCTCGCGGATCTTGGTGGCGCTCCGGCGTTCCATCGTGTTGAGAAAGCCGATCACGCTTTTCGCGCCTTCGGATCCCGCCGGCCACTCGATCCCGGCATAGACGTCTTCGGTGTTCTCGCGAAAGATCACCATGTCGACTTTTTCGGGTTCTTTCACCGGCGAGGGCACGCCGTCAAAGTAGCGGACCGGCCTGACGCAGGCGTACAGATCGAGGATCTGGCGCAGCGTGACGTTCAGCGATCGAATCCCGCCGCCGACTGGCGTTGAAAGCGGACCCTTGTTCGACACGCGGTAGTACGAGAGCGCGTCGAGAGTCTCTTTCGGCAGATACTCCTTGTATTTCTCGTTGGCCTTGTCGCCGGCGAAGACTTCGTACCACATCGCCTGCTTCTTCCCGCCGTAGATTTTCTTGACAGCGCCATCGATGACGTACTGTGTCGCGCGCCAGATGTCGGGCCCGGTGCCGTCGCCCTCGATGAAAGGAATGATCGGATCGTCAGGGACGACCAGCAGTCCAGCTTCAAATCCGATCCGTTGTCCCAGCTTCGGCGGTGCCAGCTTCTCGCTCATTGGGCGGGGAGTTTAGCAGCGATCGAAGCGTGGCCAAATTGCGGCGATCGGATTCGTGCTCGATCTTTTTCGGCGTCTCCAGCAGCTTCGGGATGCCGAACGCCAAGAAACATGACCGGAAAAACTCTAAGATGATTGAGGACGGAGACGGCAGGTTAATAAGGATGGTCAGCCGCTACGCGAGCCGAATCGGCGCACTTCGCTGACTATTCCAGATCGACGATCGTGTAGGCTGTCGCGGTGGGCGCGAACATGATCGTCATCGATTACGTCGCGACGTGTGAAAAACGTGGCGAGATGCTCAACTTCGCGGAGTTCGTCCGGATTTGGCTAACCGCAAACGATCTCGCAGACAACCATCCTGATCTTCGAGAAGAAGTAATCCTCTTCGTATTAGTTGCCCGCGCGTAACCGTTCCAGCATCACCCACTCCTGAACTAACGCAGGCAGCCGGTCAACGACCTCGTAGCCGAAAAGCACTTCATCGACGTATCCCATGTGCAACATGTCGATAATCCGGCAGAGGTATGGGCGTCCTCCTGAACTCCACCACGTGTCGCGCGCGTCCACCATCAAAATATGCGCGACGTGAACGCCTTCATGCTCACGTAGCTCTTCAAGCTCCATTCCGTCGAGCAGCGATTCGTAAACGCCATCGGCGATTCGGCTACCGAACGAGGTCGTCGAGTAATACTCTTTGATTTCCCAAATGGCGATCGGATTCACCACATCAGGAAACGCGCCGTCTACCCTGCGAGCGAGCGTGCGCAATGGTTTGCCACCCTTCGTAACCGTCGTGAGAACGTGCGGGTCGAAGTCGGCTGGCAAGCCACTCGCGTTCTCCATGATGAGTGTGTTGATGATGCCCGTGAAGTACGCTGCCCGTTTCTTCTCGCCCTTCTGCTTATTCATCGGCAGCAGTTTCTTCGGCGGCTTGCAACGCTCGCACGTCTCCTCAAAAATCTTCCTCGCGCGTTCTAAATCCATGAGACGCGGAGCGACATACTCGTTCAGCACATCCGCGCGGTAACCGAAGTAATCGATCAACAAAGCGCCAAGCTCGGTCGGCGCGCCGTCAGGGTTCATGACGTGCTCGTTAGCCAGGCCGAGGTGGAGGAGAGACTCGGCGATTTCGCGAATGTCGGGAACCTTCACCCTTCCCTTGATCGTGTACCCGATCTCTTCGGATAACGACCGGACGTGAGCCCAGAAACTCTTCGGCTGTTTGAGGAAGCGGTTCTCTGGCTTCACGCGCGAGGCTCCTCGAACTTTCGGACAAACTCCCGCAGAGGAATGCCGAGCACTTTGCAGATTCGGCGCAGTTCTACGAGATCCAGTCGCGCGTCGCCGGACTCGACACGACTGATATACGACTGCGGCTCACCGAGAGCTTTCGCGACATCAATTTGACGGAGCTTCTTTGCTAGGCGAAGCTCCCGTAGAATCCGAGCGATGCGCTCTCGCTCGTTCGCCTCACTCCCGCTCTTCACTGAGTAGAAAGAGTAGGGACTACGCGGGAATATGCAAAAATTGGATATGATCTTACGTGCGATCGGAGGCGTCTATTGGCTCAGCAGGTTCAAATTGAAGAACTACCGAAACTAACGGTCGAACCGTTCACGGAGCAGCTGCTTAAGTGGATCGGTAACAAGCAGAGATTCGCTCACGAAATCGTGTCCTACTTCCCGGAGACATTCGGTCGCTACTTCGAACCATTCCTGGGAAGCGGCGCCGTCTTGGGAACGCTCGCCCCTCAGAAAGCAATTGCTTCCGATGTCTTCAAGCCCCTTATCGAAATCTGGCAGACGCTCCATGACGAACCGGAAACATTAAAGCAGTGGTACGAGGAGCGTTGGCAGCGGATGCGAAGAGGCGACAAGGTCACGGTGTTCGAGGAGGTTAAGGGGTCTTACAATTCATCACCAAACGGCGCGGACCTTCTCTTCCTATCGCGCTCGTGTTACGG
>JALYZI010000161.1 GCA_030948915.1 Acidobacteriota bacterium | reverse complement strand
GAAGGAGTTTCGCTTCCCCGATTTCGCGAACGCGCTGGCTTTCACAAACAAGATCGGTGCGATCGCCGAAGAGCAGGGACATCATCCCGACATCCATCTCGCATGGGGCAAAGTGCGCGTCACAATCTGGACGCACGCAGTCGACGGCATGACGCGAAGCGATTTCGTGCTGGCCGCGAAAATCGATCGGGTTTGAAGGAGCGCCGGCTTGCAGCCCGCCGGCAGGATGCCGGCGAACCGGCCGCCAGAATGGCGGCGCTCCGATTTCCTCATACGAGTCCGCGTTCTCGCAACTCGCGTTTCACGAAAGCGTAGACGATCGGGGCCATGACCACACCGCTGACGCCGAATGCCGCCTCGCCGATGATGATCGAGAAGAGGATTTCCCACGCCTGGGAGTCGATCTCGCTTCCGACGAGGCGCGAGTTCAGCAGATATTGCAGCTTGTGACTGACGACGAGAAAAACGAGCGACGCGATCGCCATTCCACCGGAGACACCGAGCGAGAGGATCACGATGACGGTGTTGGAGACCAGGTTGCCGAGGACGGGGATCAGGCCGGCGATGAAGGTGATCACGAGTAGTGTCGTGACGAACGGAATGTGCTTGCCGAAGAGTGGCAGCGAGAAAAGGTAGAGAGCCGTAACGACCGTGTTGAGTGCCGAGACCTTCAACTGTGCGCTCGCAATGCGCGAGAACGCATGCGCGAAGCGATCGACTTTTTCAGCGAGTGCACGGCTCAGTGAGCCTCGAAGTACGTCATCGTGATGGGTCACATGCCGGAAGAAAACCAGGATCGCGAGCAGCATGCCCATGATGAGATGCACCATCCCGATGCTGAAGGTTCCGCCGGCGATCTTCAAAGCATCGGCATGCTCTTTCAACCAGACCACCATCGCCCCTTTGATTGTTTCGGCGTCGGTCATCACTTCCGGGATGAGATCCTCGCCATACCCGCCGAGCCACGCGCGCGTTGATTGGAGAATGTCCGCCATCTGTCGCATCAGTGCCGGAATCGTGTCGACGTGATGCCGCAGAAATGAAATCGAAAGCGCGATGCCGCCGAACGTCAATCCTCCGACGATCAGGGTGACCAGGATCAGCGCCAGTGGTCTTGCCGCTCCCGGGATGTGTTTCGAAAGTGATGACGCGAGGCGATCGAGGATCATGTAGAGCGCGAGTCCGCCGATCGCGGCCGGCACGATCCGCGACAACATGATGTACAGAACCAACCCGCCGATGAGGATCCAGGCCGCGATCTCCTCGTTGGAAGGACGCTGGCGGGGGCGCTCCGCCGGCTGGACGATCGGCTCGGCCGCCGGGAGCGGCACGAGCGGGTTGCTCGTCATGGATTCATTGTAGCGCGCAGCGAAAACCCCGGTCTCAAATGCAGGAGCTGATTGCGAGGGTCAGCCTCATTTTAGCGACTGCGCTCAATGGAAATCGTGACTTGCGACGTCGTTCATCCCTTCCAGCGGCCAGAATTTTTCCGCTTTGACCGAACATTGGCCGTCGGTGTTTTGAAGGATGCCTTCCACGATCAGGCCGGGCGAGCTGACGATGAGCGATCGCTGCTCGCTGAAGAGATTCGGATGCACGATGGCCTGCGACATTCCGGTCTCGTCCTCCAGCGTCAGAAAGACGAATCCTTTGGCGGTGCCCGGACGCTGGCGCACGACGACCGCACCGGCAGTCGCGACACGCCGTCCGTTCGGAATGCGTTTCAGATCGCGCGCCGACACGACGTTGTCGCGTTTTAATTGTTCACGAAAATGTTGTATTAAATGCGGGCCGGTGGTGAGTTGCATGCTGTCGTAGTCGGCGAGGGTTTCTTCGCCGAGGGACATCTCGGGAAGAGGCGCGGAGGCGCGATGACGCGAAGGCGCGTGGGCGAATAGTGCACCGGCGGGGCGGGCGGCTTCGGCCGCCTGCCACAACGCAGCACGACGCCGGAGACCAAGAGATGCTAACGCTCCGGCGTATGCGAGCTTCGTAAGCTGGTCGTCGCGAAGCTTGCAGCGCAAGGCGAGATCATCGACAGATTCAAAACCCGCCTTTGCGCCTGCGCGCCTTTGCGCCTGCGCGCCTTCTTCAATCGCTTTCCCGAAAACCTCGCGCAATCCCTTCACATACCGCAATCCCATCCGCACGCCGCCGTTTTCCCATCGACAGTTCCAGCCGGAATGATTGACGTCGACCGGCAGCACTTTCACGTCGTGCCGCTGCGCGTCCTTGATCAATGTCGCGGGATGATAAAAACCCATCGGCCACGCGTTGAGCAGTGAGATGTAAAACGCTGCCGGATGCCGCGCTTTGAGGTACGCGCTGGCGTACGCGATCAGTGCGAAGCTGGCCGCGTGCGACTCGGGGAATCCGTACAGCGCAAACGATGTGATCGACTTCACGATCTGGTCCTGCGCCGGTTGTGAAATGCCGTTCTTCGTCATGCCGTCGCGCAGTCGCTTTTCGATGTCGTGCATCCGCTCCATCGACCTCTTGAACCCCATCGCTCTCCGCAGCTCCTCGGCCTCGCCGCCGGTGAAATTCGCCGCCACCATCGCAATGCGCAGGAGTTGCTCCTGAAACAGCGGCACGCCTAACGTCCGCTTCAGAATCGGCTCGAGGCACGGATGCGGATATTCGACCGGCGCGCGTCCCTGCCGCCGATCGAAGAACGGCCGGATCATGCCGCCGACGATCGGCCCGGGGCGGATGATCGCGACTTGCACGACGATGTCGTAGAAGCACTTCGGCGCGTGGCGCGGCAGCGACGCCATCTGCGCGCGGCTCTCCACCTGGAACATGCCGACGGTATCGGCCTCGTTGAGCATTTTGTAAACCAGCGGATCGTCCGGCGGCAGGTGTGCGAGATCGACATCGATGTTTTCCTTTTCGCGGATGAGCGGAATCGCCTCCTCGATCGCCTGCAGCATGCCCAGGCCTAACAGATCGACTTTGATGATGCCGAGGTCGGCGCAATCGTCTTTGTCCCACTGGACGACGACGCGGCCGGGCATCGACGCCGGCTCGAGCGGCACGACTTCATCGAGTCTTCCGCGCGCCATCACCATCCCTCCCGAATGTTGTCCGAGGTGGCGGGGGAGGTTTTGAATCTGGAATTGCAGCCGCATGAAGTGCTGCACGCGGAGATCTTCCGGATCGAATCCCGCAGACGCGAGCTGTGCGGGCATCGAGTCGAGCCGCTCGCGGATCTCGCCGAAGTTCCACGTCCCGACGACCTTCGAGAGTTTGTCGGCCTGTTCGAGCGAGAATCCGAGCGCTTTGCCGACTTCGCGGGCCGCCGAGCGGTCGCGATACGTGATCACGTTCGCGGTCATCGCCGCGCCATGCACGCCGTACGTTTTGTAGACGTGCTGGATTGCTTTCTCGCGCTGATCGCCTGACGGCAGATCGAGATCGATATCGGGCCACTCGCCGCGTTCCTCCGAGAGAAATCGCTCGAAGAGCAGCTCCATCTTCACGGGATCGACGGCCGTGATCGACAGCGCGTAGCAGACGGCGCTGTTGGCTGCCGATCCGCGCCCCTGCACCATGATCTTTTCGCGGTGGCAGAACTGGATGATGTCCCACACGATGAGGAAGTAGCCGGCCAGGTCGAGCTTCTCGATCATCGCGAGCTCTTTTTCGATCTGCGACTGTGCGCGCCCAGTCAGCGGACGAAATCGCGCTCGCGCGCCGTTCCACGCGATCTTGCGCAGCAGCGACATGTCGGTCTCGCCGTCGGGCAGCGGATATTGCGGAAACTGGTATCCGAGGTTGGCGAGCGTGAAGTCGAGGCGCTGCGAAAGCTCCCAGGCGTTGTCGATCGCTTCCGGAAGATCTTTGAAGAGCGCGCACATTTCGCCGGCGCTCTTGATGTGCCGCTCGCGATTGATGCCGAGGATGCGGCCCGCTTTATCGACATGTTGACCTTCGCGGATGCAGGTCAGGACGTCGTGCAGTGGCTTGTCTTCCGGGCGAGCGTAGCGGACGCCGTTGGTCGCGACCAGCGGCAGCTTCAGTCGGCGCGCGAGCGCGATGAGCCTCTGATTCTGATGTTCCTCTTCGCGGACGGAATGCCGCTGCAGCTCGACGTGCGTGCGCCCTTTGAAGATGCCGCCGATTTTTTCAACGGTTGCGTCATCCGCCCGCGTGAGGCAATGCAGCCCCTCGGCGTACTGCTCGATGAGCTCCCACGTGAATCGCGCTTTCCCCTTTTCGCGCCCGGCCGCCCCGGCGGTGATCAGCTTGCAGAGATTTTTGTAGCCTTCTCTATTTTCAACCAACGCGGTGGCGCGATCACTAGACTCCAAAATGAGCTCCGCGCCGACGAGCGCCCGAACTCCCGCCTTTTTCGCGGCGGTGTAAAAACGCGGCGCGCCGTAGACGCCGTTGGTGTCGACGAGCGCCATGGCCGGCAAATCCTTTTCGGCGGCTTGATACACGAGGTCTTCGGGGAGAGACGCGCTGTCTAAGAATGAGAATGCCGATGCCGCTCGCAATTCGGCGTATGCCCGTTTGGACTTCTTTGTTTTTCTTTTCGGCTGTTCTACGACATCTTCATCACTCTGCGTACCGCCGAATTGCTTCGGTACGAATTTGAGGTGATCGTATTCGCAGGAGAGAGGTGGGGTCGGCGGCTTTTTTTGAGGCGACATTTGAATTCGGAATTGGGAATTTGGAATTGGAAATTAAGAATGTTGTGCATTTCGCGTCGTATTGAGCACGATCGATGTAAGTACCGCGACGATTTCATTTGCTTCGCCGACGAGTGGTTCCATGCGTGTGGACGTCACGAATCCTGATGCGGCGATGAGGCGAAGCCAGTAG
>JALYZI010000145.1 GCA_030948915.1 Acidobacteriota bacterium | reverse complement strand
GGCGAATGCCCTTGCGATCCATTTCGACAGCGAACGCTGTGATGCCGTGTTTCTGATCGTTCTTGTCGGTCACCACCAGCACGACCGAGATATCCGCGTGCGATGCGTTCGTGATGAAGTTCTTCGTGCCGTTGAGAATCCAATCGCTGCCATCTTTGACGGCCGTCGTGAGCATGCCGGCGGCGTCGCTTCCCGATCCCGGCTCGGTGAGTCCCCACGCGCCGATCCATTCGCCGGACGTCAGCTTCGGCAACCATTTCTTTTTCTGCGCGTCGTTGCCGGCCAGGTAGATATGTCCGGTGCACAAAGAATTGTGCGCAGCCACGGTCAGGCCGACGCCGCTGTCGACGACGCCGAGCTCCTCGATGATATTGACGTAGTCGATGTACGACAGACCGGCGCCGCCGTACTCCTCGGGGAAAATCGCGCCCAGCATCCCGAGCTCACCGAGCTTCTTCACCACCTCGGTCGGAAAGGTCTGGGCCTCATCCCACTCCATCACATGAGGCTTGATTTCGCTCTCCGCGAAATCCTTGACGCTCTGCTGGATCTGAATTTGTTCGTCGGTGAGGCGGAAATCCATCGCGGCTCCTAGTGTAGTACGCTCGAACGCGCATGCGAATCCTGATCGGTGCCGTCGCGCTCATCGCGGCTTTGCAAACTCCGCCGCCTGCGCCACCCAAACACGGCTTTCGCGCGGAGTTTCTCAGCGATCTGAGCGACGTCCAGAAAAAGATCGAAGAACTTGCCGCCGCCATACCGGCCGACAAGTACACCTGGCGTCCGGCGCCAGGCGTGCGATCGGTCAGCGAAGTCTACATGCACATCGCGGGCGGCAATTATTTTCTGGCGAGCTTCGTCGGGATGAAACCGCCGGCCTACGATGAGTCGACGCTCGAGCGCATCCACGACAAGGCGCGTGTGCTCGCCGAGCTGCGCAAGTCGTTCGACCACATCCGGCTGGCGGCGCTGACGGCCAGCGATTCCGATCTCGACAAGCCGATCAGGATGCTCGGGACTGATACAACCGTACGCGGCGCGTTCATGACTGCGCTCAACCATCTGCACGAACATCTCGGCCAGTCGATCGCGTACGCGCGCATGAACGGCGTCATCCCTCCGTGGACGGCGAGCCCGTAGTCGGCTCGTGTCTTGCTCGCGTCTTCGCATGCGCAAGACGCTTTTTCTTTCGCTCATCCTGTACGCCGGCTGTGAAAGCGCCCGCCTGCCGGTCGAAGCGGGCATGGGACCCCGTCCCACCCTCCCCTCGCCGAACCACACGCTGATCCCGACCGTCAACATCGCGCCGGCGAAAGGCTGGCCCGCAGGCGTCACTCCGACCGCCGCCGCCGGACTGGCGGTGAGGGCGCTGGCGACCGGTCTCGATCATCCGCGCTGGCTCTACGTTCTTCCGAATGGCGACGTTCTCGTCGCGGAGACGAACGCGCCGCCGCGGCCGGAAGAAGGAAAGGGAATTCGCGGATGGTTCTTCAAACGCTTCGCGAAGCGCGCCGGGTCGGCGACGCCCAGCGCGAATCGCATCACACTGCTGCGCGATGCCGACGGCGACGGCCTCGCCGAAACGCGCACCGTCTTTCTGCAGAATCTCAACTCGCCGTTCGGCATGACGCTGGTCGGATCGAATCTTTACGTCGCCGACAGCGACGCCGTGCTGCGTTTTCCGTACAGCGCAGGCGCGACGCAGATCAACGGCGCGGGGACGAAAGTCGTCGATCTGCCGGCCGGACCGCGCAATCATCACTGGACGAAGAACGTGATCGCGAGCCGGGACGGATCGCGTCTGTACGTCACGGTCGGTTCGAACAGCAACGTTGCGGAGCATGGCCTCGCCGAGGAAGCGGGACGGGCGGCGATTCTGGAAGTCGATCCGGCGTCGGGGCAATCGCGAGTCTTCGCTTCCGGTTTGCGCAATCCCGTTGGACTCGGATGGCAGCCGCAGAGCGGCGTTCTGTGGGCGGTCGCCAATGAACGCGATGAGCTGGGAAGCGATCTCGTTCCCGATTACCTGACGTCGGTGAAGGACGGCGCGTTCTACGGATGGCCGTTCAGCTACTACGGCCAACATGTTGACGAGCGCGCGAAGCCGCAGCGGCCGGACCTCGTCGCGAAGGCCACCGTCCCCGACTATGCCCTCGGTCCGCACACGGCGTGTCTCGGCCTGGCGTTCAACGATGGAAAACTTCTGCCGCCGCATTACGCCGGCGGCGCGTTCGTCGGCCAGCACGGCTCGTGGAATCGGAGGCCGCGCAGCGGGTACAAAGTCGTCTTCGTCGCGTTCGCCGACGGTCATCCGATCGGCATGCCGGAGGATGTGCTGACCGGTTTTGTCGACGCGGATGGCAACGCGCGCGGGCGTCCGGTCGGCGTCGCGATCGACAAATCGGGAGCGCTGCTGGTTGCCGATGATGTCGGCAACGCGGTCTGGCGGGTGACGCCGCAGCGTTAGCGCCGATATTTCGCGATGTACTGTGGCACCGGCACATCGTTGTCCGGCACGGGCGCGCTCGGCGTGAGCGCGAGCGGCAGCACCCCCGCCCAGATCGGCAGCGTGTAATCCTCTTCGTCATCCTTCGGCGGGCCTGTCCGGATCTTCGCGGACGCCTCCGCGATCGGAATGCGGAGGACGAGCGTCTGCTTCAGCTCTTTCTCGTTAGGCCGGCGCGCGTCGGCTGAGCGGCCGCGGCAGACATGCTCGACGAGTTTGTCGAGCACGCGGATCTTCTCCTCGCGATCGACGACCTCTTCCGCTTTTCCGAACACGACCACCGAGCGGTAGTTCATCGAATGATGGAACGCCGATCGCGCCAGCACCAGGCCGTCGAGAAGTGTGACCGTGACGCAGGCATCGACACCGCCGCGCAGCGTCCGCAGCATGCCGGCGGCCGGTGAGCCGTGGAAGTAGAGGGAGTCGCCGACGCGCACGTGGATGGTGGGAATGACGACCGGCCGCCCTTCGACGGCGAATCCGACGTGACAGATCAGCGCCTCGTCGAGGATGGCGTGGATGACGGCCGGATCGTAATTGCCGCGCTCGGGCAGACGGCGGATTCGCGTTCGGTCGGTTTGTTCTAGTACAATATTGTCCATATGCTAGAACAAAAATACATCGGCGGGAAGACGGCCGTCAACATCGCGCGCAGCATCGAGTCGGCGGTCAACGGCGGCAAAATCGCGGTTGGCGAACAGCTCCCTTCCGTCCGCGACCTCGCCAGACATCTCGGCGTCGCCGGAGCGACAGTCGCGGCTGCCTATCGGATCCTGCAGGAGCGCGGCGTGACGATCGCCGATGGCCGCCGAGGAACGCGGGTCCGCCCGTCCGCCCCCGCCGCGCCCACCCCACCCCCGCCGCCCCGCGGCGTGCGCGATCTCGTCGCCGGAAATCCTGATCGTGAGCTCCTCCCCGATCCGCGCCGGCATCTCCGCAAGCTCCGCATTCGCCGGCGGCTATATGGTGAGGAGCTGAACGATCGCGATCTCATCGCGGTCGCGCGCAGCCATTTCCGCAGCGATGGGCTTCCCAGCAAGTACATCGCGGTGGTCAGCGGCGCGCTCGACGGCATCGAACGCGTGCTGCGCGAGCAGCTCCGTCCCGGCGATCGCGTCCTCGTCGAAGATCCGTGTTTCTCGGGCATCGTCGACCTGCTGGCGGCGCTGGCGCTCGTGCCGGTTCCGGTGGCGATCGATGACGAAGGGATGCTGCCCGACGCGCTTCTTCGCGCGATGCGTACAGCGGCGTCCGCGATCATCGTGGTGCCGCGCGCGCAGAATCCGACCGGCGGCGCGATCACGCGCTCGCGGGCGCGCAAGCTGCGTACGATTCTGCGGCAGCGTCCTGAGATGCTTTTGATCGAAGACGACCACGCCGGCCGCGTCGCGGGCGCGCCGTACGTCACGCTCGTCGAACCGTCGCGGCAGCGATGGGCTGTTGCGCGATCGGTCTCGAAATTCTTCGGTCCCGATCTGCGCGTGGCGATCGTTACCGGCGACGCACAGTCGATCAGCGCGCTCGAACGGCGGCAAACAATCGGGATGCGCTGGGTCAGCCACATCCTGCAGGCGCTGGTCGCTGCGATGTGGCGCGATCGCGCCGTGCAGAAGCAGCTCGCGCTCGCCGAGAAAACGTACACCGCGAGGCGCCGCGCGCTTTTGCGCGCGCTGGCCGCGCACGGAATCGAGGCGCACGGCAAATCGGGATTGAACGTCTGGATTCCGGTCAGCGACGAAAGCGCGACCGTGCAGGCGCTCTTTCAATCGGGATGGGCCGTGCATGCTGGCGAGAGCTATCGGGTCGCGTCTGGTCCGGCGATTCGCGTGACGATCGCGACGCTGTCGCCGGCGGACTCCAAGCGATTCGCGAAAGATCTCGCGGCGATCGCGGTTACGCGCGGACGGACGCTGGCCGCGTGATCCGCGCGAACATCCCCGGCGTGTAGGCCGTGATATGCCCGGTGAATGCCGAGGCGGCGACGGTCAGCGGAGAGGCGAGCCAGAGTCTGCCGGGACCGGAGCGTCCTTTGTAATTGCGATTGATCGCGCTCACCGTCACCTCATCGGAAACCTCGGAGACTCCGGGACCGCATCCGATGCACGCGCCGCATCCGGGATTGAGAACGACCGCGCCGGCGCGCTCGAAGGTGTCGACGAGTCCGTTGTCACGCGCGAACTTCTCCACCATCTGCGACCCGAACTGAATGTAGAACTTCACGCCCTCGGCGACTTTCAGTCCATTGTCGACCGCTTCCTTCGCGACCTGATGGTAGAAAAGCAGGTCGTCGATTTTTCCGGCGGTGCAGGAGCCGGCATACGCGATGTCGATCTTCACTTCGCCGATTGTGTCGATCGTCGCGCCGTTGGTGGGATCGGATGCGATGCCGTGATCGGGATCGCCCGGATGCGCGACCATCGGACGGATCTGGCTGAGATCGATCGTGTACACGCCGCCGGCGTACTCGGCGTCAGGATCGGGCGAGACGGCGCGCTTGCGCAGCGCATCGATGTCGATATCGCGACGTATCGAAGCGATCCACTCGAATGTTTTCTCGTCCGCTTCGACGATCGCCGTTCGCGCGGAGCATTCGGTCGCCATGTTGGCCAGCGTC
Organism: Acidobacteriota bacterium; assembly: GCA_030948915.1. Lineage (GTDB taxonomy): Bacteria > Acidobacteriota > Thermoanaerobaculia > Gp7-AA8 > Gp7-AA8 > Gp7-AA10. The sequence continues at coordinate 1,055 of JALYZI010000145.1, read as the reverse complement.
GCGCGCTCGTCCATCGACAGCGACCGCAGGCCGGGGCCGGTGAACTCGATGATGCGATCGAGCGTCATCTGCGGCTTGGCGTAGTGCAGCAGGATGTAGAGCATCACGTCTTTCGCTGTGACGGTTTCCTGCAGGCGGCCGACGAGCTCGAAACGGATCGACTCGGAGACCTCGACCATCGTGAATCCCGATTGCACGAGGTTCGCGTATTCGGTGGTGCCGACGCCCCACGCCAGCGCGTTGTTCACGCCGCCCATGCAGGTGTGGCTGTCGGTGGCCTGGATGAAATCGCCCGGATCGACGATGAACTCGCGCGCGACTTCGTGGCAGATGCCGGGCGAGATGTTGTCAATCGCCGAAAAATCGCGGCAGCTGGTGTGGTGCTGGAAATCGTGCTGCAGCTTGCGGAGGACCTCGATCTTGGGGAGGAAGGGCCGCATGCGCACGACGTCGTCGGCGTAGATGAGGTGATCTTCGAAGACCGCGAACTTTTGCGGATTCTTGATCGTGTAATCGGGCCCGTACTCCTGCTCGAGGAAATAGTGGACCTGCGCGGTGGTGAATTCGTGCGTGTAGCCGCCGTCGACGTCGACAACGACGGAGTCGCCGGGCTTGACGTACTGCACGTTTCCGCGCGCGTGCCGCGCGAGGATTTTCTCGCCCATCGTCATGGGACGCTTTTTTGTATCGGGAATCGGCAGCTCGATGTGATCGAGTGCTTTGGCGAAAGGAAAGAGTCCGCCTTCTTTGATGATGAGCTGCGTGATCGCGTCGTAGCCTTTGATGAACTCAGCGATCGGGATGCCTTCGCCGTTTTGGAGGCGGGTGAGCATCTCGTGATTGCCCATCAGCAAACCCTGATTGATGTTGTTGCCGGCGTGAATCGGCGCGAACGATGCCGCGATCGCGATTTTAATTCCGCTCCACACTTCGGCCTGCGTGGCGGTCTCGCGGGAGCTGCCGACGCCTTTGCGGTATCCGCCGACGATGACCTCGAAATTCCCGTTGCGCAGCGCGTCCTGATCGAAGAGGCGCTTGCCGTCGACGATCAACCC
>JALYZI010000138.1 GCA_030948915.1 Acidobacteriota bacterium | reverse complement strand
TCGCACCTCACGCCGCGCACTCACGCGTCGTGATCGGTGCCAGCGCTTCACTCTTTCTGCTCGGGCTCATCGATGACTTCCTTCACATCAAGCCTTACCAAAAACTGATCGGCCAGTTGATGGCCGCCGCTCTCGTCATCTATCTCGGCCTCGTGCTGCCCTGGACGACATCAACGGCGATCAACATGGTGGTGACGTTCTTCTGGCTCGTCGGAATCACGAACGCCGTCAACATGCTCGACAACATGGATGGGCTGGCGGGCGGAGTCTCGGCCATCGCCGCGATTTTCCTCGGTGTCAACTTCTTCCTCAACGGCCAATACAACGAAGCGCTGACCGTCGCCGCTTTCGCGGGCGCGCTGATTGGTTTCCTCTTCTTCAACCACAGCCCGGCTTCGATCTTCATGGGCGACTGCGGTTCCATGTTCATCGGCTTCTTTCTCGCCAGCAGCGCGCTTCTGGCCGCCGCGGGCGGAGGTGGCCGGTCTCGATCGGTCATCGCCGTGCTCGCGGTGCCTGTCCTCGTTCTCTGCATCCCGATTTTCGACACGACATTCGTGACGCTCATGCGCAAGCTGGCGGGGCGTCCGGCATCGTTGGGAGGTCGCGATCACACTTCGCACAGGCTGGTCGCGCTGGGTCTGTCCGAGAAACACGCAGTGTGGATGTTGTACGCGCTGGCAATCTCGGGCGGGCCGCTCGCGCTGCTTGTCCGGAAGGCTCCCTTCGACGTCAGCGTCGCTGTAATCAGCGCGTTCGCGATCATGCTCGCGTTCCTCGGCATTCACCTCGCGCGGGTCCGCGTCTATGGCGAAGACGAAATTGCGGCGACACGAGGCCGGCCAATCGTCGCGTTCCTTTTCGAACTTTCGCAGAAGATGCGCGCATTCGAGGTCGCCCTCGACGCGATCCTGATCTCCCTCGCCTACTACCTCGCTTATGCGTTTCGATTCGGACCGGTTGACAACTCGCCGGATTGGCAGTTGTTCATGAAGACGTTGCCGATCGTCATCTCAGTAAAACTGGCGACGTTCCTGGCGACGGGAATCTATCGAGGCATCTGGCGATATGCGAGCCTGACTAACGTGCTGGTGTTCCTGCGGGCAGTCGTGGTCAGCACGATCCTGACGGTCCTGGCCATCGTTTTCGCATTTCGATTCGATGGATTTTCCCGAGGCGTCTTCTTACTCGATGGTTTGTTCCTGGTGATCTTCGTGACCGTCAGCCGCTTCGCATTCAAGCTCTTGCACAGGATTTTTCCGTCGCCCAACTCTCGCACCGGCCGGCGCGTGTTGATTTTCGGTGCTGGTGACGGCGGTGAGCTTCTCTACCGCGAGATCAATAACAACCCGGCGCTAAACGCCGTGGCGGTGGCGTTCGCGGACGATGACCGCTCCAAGAGTGGCAGGCTGATTCATGGACTTCGCGTTTATCGTCCGACACCCTCGGTGGCCGAACTTTGCCAATCGTTGAAAGTTGAAGAGGTCATCATCTCGACTTCGAAAGTGACCGACGACAGGATCGCGCAGATCATTGCGGAGTGCGCGATGAGCAGCGTTGCGGTGAGCCGAGCCCGAATCCATTTCGAGCGCTTGAAGCCAACCGACCTGGGCTGGGTACTGCCATCGACGCCGAGCGCCATGACGACAGTAACCCTTTCAAAGCCGCGCGTGGATACCGGCTCGCCCCACTCCGCGCCCCAACCGTCGACCAATCACTGACGCCCGGAAGCTATTTCACGATCGGCATCCAGGTCGAGCCGGGCGATGCGACGACGCCGCCTGCCGAGATTGCGGTGCCGGCAGGGTTCAACTGCCATTGCGCAATCGTGCCGCTGCTGTCGCGCAGCAGGATGTCGGCGCGGCCGTCACCGTTGTAATCGGCGGTCCCGAGCACGGCATACGTTCCGCCCGGGGTTCCGACGACGGCCCCCGCCGAAATCGCAAGATCGTTGATTATCCAGACCGCTACGTCGCGACTCCCACTGTTCTGCAGAACGATATCGGTCTTGCCGTCCCCGTTCAGGTCATCGGTTCCGACGACATTCCACGCTGCTCCGCCCGACCCGAGAACGGCGCCAGCGATGATCGCCGTCCCGTTCATCTGCCACTCCGCGACGTCGCCCGTTCCGGTGTTCTGCAGAAGGATGTCTGACTTCCCGTCGGCGTTGAAGTCGCCGGTGCCGACCACCTTCCATGACGTCCCGGGAGATGCGACGACTCCTCCGGAGCCGATCACTAGCCCGTTCACCAACCACATGGCAATGTCGCCAGTGCCGTTGTTCTGCAGCAATAGATCGGATTTCAAATCGCCGTTGAAGTCGCCGGTTGCAACCACCTTCCACGCTGTTCCCGGCGTACCGAGGACGGCGCCCGCGATGATGGTTGAGCCATTCATCTGCCATTCGGCGACGTCGCCGGTCGAGGTGTTCTGAAGGATGATGTCGGCCTTTCCATCGTTGTTGAAGTCGCCGGTCGCGGCGACTTTCCATGCTGTACCCGGCGTAGCGACGATCGCGCCGGCTGTGATGGCGAATCCGTCCATCGTCCATATCGCGATATCGCCGGCCGCGTTCTGCAGGAGGAGGTCAGACTTGCCGTCGCCGTTGAAGTCACTAGCGCGCGGCGAAGCTGACGGAATGCCGACCTCGATGCGATTGGTCGCGCCGATGAGATCGCGATTGAGCGTGATCCAAAGCTCATTCGCGCTCGGACGCAGCGATGCGAAGTAGTCGATGTCGGCTGACAGCGTGGCGCCGCCGAGTTTCACTTGCGGAGCTCCTCCGGTGTAGTTATGGATGAGAAAGAGCGGCTTCTTCAGCGTGCCCGCGCCGACGGCCACGTTGGCGTCGAGACGGTTGCCGACCGCGACGAACGCCAGTGCTCCATAAATATGATCGTAGCCGGCCGGCGAATAGGTCACGTTATCCGCTCGGGTGATGCCGGCGGGCCCGTTCGTGATGACAACACCGGTGGCGGCGGTCAGTGTGAGCGACTGAACGGTCTCGACCTGAGTGACTTGCGCTTCCACAGGACTGCTCTTGTGCGTTCCGAGAACGACGTAGAGCGAGTAACTCTTCTTTGGATAACCAGGAGGAGTTGCACCCGACCCGTCATTCTTGACATAAGTCGTCTGACCGATGAATCCCCACTGCGTGCGCCATGTGAGCCTCGCATTGTTGTTCGAGATGGCGGGTCCGATGGAATCGGCATTCGCCTGATACGCCCACTCGTTCTGACACGGCATCAGGTACGCACATTGGGCGGTATAGCCATTCCCGCCAGGATTCGTAACAGGGTCTGATGTTTTTCCCCACAACACCGAGATGTCGTGGTAGTTCGGATCGCGACCGCCGCCGCCATCCTGCTGGGCGATCGTTTGCGTCTGTACGAGTCCCATGGTGGCGTCTTTTGTATGGGTTGGCGTCAGATCACCCGCGATCCATTCCTTGACGTACGGCACGGTGTTCTGCACGTTGTAGGTCCACGAGCTACCGAGCGTGACCGGCGCTGTCGTGCTGGTGAACTTGTAGCGATCACCCCATGCGATGCCATCGATGTCTGTGAAGCCCTCACCATCGATATTGAGCTCACCATAGGGAGCTCGCGAATCGTCATTGAGAATGTTGGCCGCCGCCGCTAGATCGGCGTCGTAATTGATCGCGTAGATAGGATTGTCATGTCCGGTCATGAAGATCCAGTCGATGGTCACCGGCAGCGTTCTCGCCAGGACGGGACAGTTGCGCGGATAGTTTTGCTTGAATCGAAAGATCGCGTGATGCCTTCCCAGGAAGACGCGCTGAAAACTCGTGATCTGCGTGTAGTCTCCCAGCGGCGAGTCGTCGCCGATGCAACTTCCGGCATTGGAGTGATCGACGACGTATCCGAATCCGCCAAATGCGCCGCCGCCATAGAGCGTGAACTTCGCGATGCGCGTACTGCCGTCGGGAAGGTGATAACGAAATTCTCTGAGCGCGGAGCCGTAGACCTTTGCCCCACCGGCATCGGGATTCGCAACGCCGATATTGTCGTGCGCCAGGACCGCGACGCGCGGCTGACCACTGGAGTCAATCCACGTGAAGCGATCGCTGCTCATCGAATCGAGCAACTGGTCCTGGTCTACCAAAATCGGAGACACCTGAGCGTCGGATCGAACCACACCGACGAGAGCAGCCGAGACAAACATCAACAACGCACGAAACGTCGAGCGGACCGACATGGACATTTCCTCCCAGACCGCCGCGCAGAGGCGGACGGACGACAATCGCTGAATGAATGGAGATGAAATGATCGGGCCGCCGCCGCGATTCGTCAATAGCGCCGCGAAATCTGTCGAATTTATTTCACAACCGGCACCCATGCCGTCCCGGGCGTTGCGACAACCGCCCCGCCGATGATCGTTCCATCGCTGAGCAGCCACTCCGCAATGGCGCCCGACGTGTTTCGCAGCAGTAGATCGGCTTTGCCATCGCCGTTGTAGTCGGCGGCGCCGAGAAGGTCGTAGCCGGCCCCGGGCGATCCGAAGGCAAAACCGGCGGTGAGCGTGAAGCCGTTCATCTGCCACTCCGCGATGTCGCCGGTTCCGGAGTTTCGAAGAAAGATGTCGGCCTTCCGATCTCCATTCGCATCGCCGACGGCTTTCGCCTTCCAGGCCGGGCCCGCACCGCTGATGACTCCGCCGGCCGTGATCGTCAGCCCGCTGAGTTGCCACTCCGCCATGTCGCCCGTCGCATCGTTCTGCAAGAGGATGTCGGCCCTGGTGTCGCCGTTGAAATCGCCAACGCCGACGACGGAGTACGCGGTTGTGGGCGAGCCGACGACGGCACCGCCGATGATCGTTCCACCATTCATCAGCCAGACCGCGACATCACCGGTGAGCTGATTCTGCAGCACGATGTCCGATTTGCCGTCGGCGTTGAAGTCACCGCTGGCAACGGCTTTCCATCCCGCGCCGGGATTGCCGACCAGGATGCCGCTAATCAGCGTGTTGCCGCTCATCAACCACACCGCGATGTCGTTGGTTGTCCCGTTTTGCAGAACGAGATCCGCTTTTCCGTCGCCGTTGTAATCGCCGGTTGTGGCGATTGAATACGCCGTGCTCGGATTTCCGCTCACAACGCCAGAGAGGAGGACGGTGCCGTTCATCTGATATTCGGCGATGTCGCCGGTCGTCGAGTTTCGAAGGACGATGTCGGACTTACCGTCGCCGTTGAAGTCCTGCGGGACGAATTGACACGAACCCCCGGGATAGACCGCCCTCACGGCATGCTGGTCCCACGGCTGCAGCGCGCCGCCGGGAATTCCGGACGCGGTCTCCCGCCAGTACATGATCGCGCTGCCGAGGCCGAACGCGCATTCCTCGTCGACACCATTGCAGGAATTCGCCGAATCGTTGCCACTGGTTCGAGTGGCGTTCGAGTGACGCCAGCCGATCGTATGTCCCAGCTCATGCGTCATCGCAGTGAGAATCGAAACGTTCGTCGCTGTGATCCCGTCCTGGAACACAACATCGGCATCCTTGAAAACCCACCAGTACTCTCCATTGATATTCGCAACGTTGTTGAAGCTGCTGAACGTGACCGCGATCGTGCCGCCAGTTACCGGGTTGAATGAACCCGTGATCCTGCCGCCTGGATCGTTGAACTCGACCTCGTTCACGAGGTTTGAAGTGGAGCTGGTGATGGCCACCGTGCCGCCATAGATCAGATTCGTTACGGAAGCACAATCGTCGTTCCAGTTCGCGAGACCAGCTTGAATCGTGACGACTCCCGTTCCGTCACTTGCTCCGCTCAGATTCTGGTTGGCGTTCTTGAAGTACCTCACGCCGGAAGGCATTGCTTGCGTCCCGGCCGGGGCACCCGCTTCGATGATTTCGCGCCACCGCGCGCCGATGTTCGCCGGCAGACCCGGGATTCCGCTGACTCCACTCGTTGAGAGATTGAACGTGAACGTTGATGGCGCAAACGCCGCGTTCGGCAACGGCGTGTGGACCGCGGTGGTCGACGGCGTGAGCGTGCCGGTGCGATCGATCATGTAGTTTGCCGCCGGCTTTTCACCGCGACCGATACGGCGGACGTAATCGAGAAAGCGACTTTCGTCGCGCGCGCCATCGCGAAACGGAGTTCCGTTCACATTCGTGCCGTCGATGTCGTTCGTCCGAAGCAGCACGCGCTGATTACCGGACTGCCGCGTGTGGAAAGCACCCACCGCGAGATCGGTAACTTCCCAATGTCCGTGATTCCGCGTGAGAAAAAGCAGGACGTCTTCGCCTTGCGTAAATGCAGGAGCGGCCTCCACAAGACTCGCTTCGCGGCCCATGATCCCGCCCGGCGCCCACACATCGATGACATCGCCTTGCACTCGCCCCTTCAGCGTTTCACTCACCGCGATTGCGGTGACCGTTTCAATGAAGTTGAAACGATCGCGCTGGGCGTACGCATACATGGCGGTTCCGCGCACGACGGCCTGCGATTTTTCCGTCATCTGACGATCCGTGGGCACCACAAAAGTCGTGGCGCTCGCAGAAACCGCAATCAGCGTCAGGAAAATCGAAGTTCGAAATGACCGGAAATAGTTATGGCACGCAACTTTCACGAGGCCTCCTCCTGGAGCATGGAGAAATGAGAGAACACTCGTCATCTCTGCTTTGATTCTCGCTTTCGTCGCGCCGGTGATCGCTGATGTGACGCCGATCACAACATCAGTCACTTACACCTGGATCGCGACCGGGTGCGCCAACTGGAATTGCAGCAGTTGCCCTGATGAGCGCACGCATCGCGTTTCGTGATCGCGCTGCCGACGACGTGTGCCGGCGTTCCATGGGTCGTACTTCGGAAGTTCGCAGCGGGCTCCGTGTGGTTGCCGGACGATGAGCCGTTCACCGTCGAGAAATTCCTTTCCATCGAGGATGCATCGCGCAGTTACGCGAACCTCGTCGGCCGAGCGCTCCCCGCTGCTGCTGACGACGATCGACTCTCGTCGTTTAGCTCAAATCGATTCCGGCGCGCCGGCGCCCGGCCCGCGCACGCGAGCTGATCTGTTTCTGTCGGTTTGCACAATAAGTAACGAACCGATAGAATCACCAACCTCACAACCAGTCGGCTGTATTTGGTACAGCGAGTGATGCTGTTCCGCATTGCTGCCCCGCCGTTCGATCATCTCTGAACGGCAGGCAAAACACAGGAGAATGCATGAGATCCAATCGTCTGCTATCAGCGTTCGCAGTTGCAGGTTTGCTCGCAGTTCAGACCGAGGCCCAGGTTTACGGTGTTTCAACCGTTGCCGAACAAAAGACCGGCCCTCGAGTGGCAACCGCAGCCCGAACGCTTCATCCCGCGCCGCTCGCGGCGCAGTGGAACCTCGGTCCGCTTTACAACACGCGGGACCTCGAATGCTTCGGACTCGGCGGTCCGTACGACAACTACATCACGGGCGAGTACTGCGGCTACTACGGCGATCCTCAAGCGGCAACGCCTCGCGTCGGCGACGTCTACTACGTGGTGGTGCATGTCGGTAACGTCGCCGCATGCGCTGTGGAGCAGGTCTACATCGAGGGCTTCCTTCCCGCGAATACTTCGCTCGCAGTCTCGGCGCAAAAACCCGTCATTTGCTGGAGCAACCTCGGACAGATTCAGCCGCCGCCGACGGATCAGTGCCCCCAGAACCTGCAGATCGGCACACAGGGTGGCTACAAGCTCAACCCGACTGGGCAACCGACGTGGTCTCTCGGCCGCTCGGCGTGGATCGAAGTCCAGGTGCCCGTCACGAGCAACGCTGTGACAAACGATTACTTCAAAGCCTACGTGAAGGCGATCGATGGCTGGAACAATCCGACCGACTATCCGCAGGCCGGCGTGTATGTTTCGGCAAACGCGACCACTCCATCCATCGCGTACCCAGCGCAGTCAGCCAGTCCCATCGCCAACACGACGGCGAGTACGCACGCTTACCTGTTGAATCACTTCCAGGGGGGCACGGTCTATACCGATATCGGAAATTCAGATTCGTACGGCTACACGACGCCCGGTGCGGGCGTTCCTCCCTCCGCATACGACAACACGACAGTCGACACCAGTTGGACCGGTCTGTTCCCGGGGACGACGAATCACTGGCGCACCTGGTTCGTTCCCATGGGAGGCAGCCCCGTTTATGGTTTGGATCAGGTCTTCACAACGACGGGAATCCCGATGCCGGCGACCGTCATCCGCGAAGACTTCGACTACGACGGCCGCTCGGATCTGATCCTCCAGAACTCGAGCACGGGCGACATCGCGCGATGGAAACTCAACAAGGCGGCCAATGCGATCGCGGCAGGCTCGGTGATCGCAAGCCCGGGCACGGCGTTCAAAGTCGTGACGACCGGCTTCTTCAACTTCGACAAGTACGCCGATCTCATTCTGCAGAACACTTCGACCGGCGACGTCGTGCAGTGGCAGATGAACGGTACGACCATCACGGCGGGTGCAACCATCGGATCGCCCGGGACTGCTTACAAGGTGATCACGACCGGCGACTTCAACGGCGATGGCTACTCCGACATCGTCATGCAGAACACGTCCACCAACGCAATCGCAATCTGGTTGATGAACGGCATCACGCTCACCGGCGGTTCAGTGATCGGCGCGCCCGGAACTTACAAAGTCGTGGCGACGGGTGACTTCAACGCCGATGGCCGATCGGATTTGTTGCTGCAGGATTCGAGCAGCGGCGCGATCGCGATCTGGCAGCTCAATGCCGCCGGTACCGCGCTGCAGGCCGGATATCTCCTCGGCGGATCGAACCCGTGGAAGGCGATTGCGAGCGGCGATGTCGATGCCGACGCGAAGTCCGAGATCATTCTGCAGAATTCGACCACCGGCGACATCGCGGTGTGGAAACTCAATGCAGGCGGCACCGCGATCACCGCAGGCTACAACCTCGGCGGATCGGGGACGGTGTGGAAGCTCGTCGGCACCGGCGACTACGATGCCGACGGCAATGCCGATCTGATTCTCCAGAACACCAGCTCGGGGTATGTCGCGCGCTGGCAGCTCAATGCGACCGGCACCGCGATCGCGACGGGGGCAGTTGTTGGTACCTCCGGAACGGTATGGGTGGCGGTTCTCAACTAGTCAATCGATTCATCCGACACCAGGACCCGGTTGGGTCCCGGTGTCACCGATGAAGCGCCGTTTGGGACCTGCGGATGCTAGTAGCGGGAGAGCGTCATTCCGCCCTTCCGTCCTCGGGTCCTCGCTCCTCGTGCTACCCTCGATGGCCTCCCAACTCGGCCTACCGGAGAAAGAAGGATCGTTATGCGTTTCGTCCGTGCCCTCGTCTGTGTACTCTTGTCGTCGGTCTCGCTCATACCCGCAACGGCCTTATTTGGGCAAGGCGAACGGTCGCCAAACACGAACGTTTTTCTCCGGAGAGCTCCTCTTACTACCGGATCGATCGTGGTGGGCATGCAGAACTATTATTTCAATACGATCACGAATCCATCGGATTCCTTCACTCTGCAGAAGCAGGTGTATCCGGGCTACACCAACTGCAATTGCCCGGTTGACCCGACGCTGATGTACAACGTCTGCCTAAACACAGGTGGCGGACCGGTCACCTACGTACAGAACGTCAGCGCCGCGTCGCCCGACTCGACCGCGATCGGAGCGAGTGACTCCGTTCTCCTTACGGCGTTCAAGGGTTCCAACAGAAACGCCCAGAACATCGGCTTCGGGAATCTCGACATGGCAGCGACTACCTCCCTGCCGGGCCCGGGCAACTCCATCTGCGTCCAAGGTATCGCCAGCGGCGCAAAGCGCATGCCGGCCAATTATGGCTCGGCCATTCAAGTACTCGACGCTACGTGCACGAAACCCAAGAACTATTTCAAAGGCGGGGACACTGTATGCGTGAGAGTGGCAAGTACAACTGCCACAATGGGCACTCCGTGGCACCTCTACATCGCTGGCGGAGGAAACAATGAGTGCAGTACCTGGCCGAGCCTTCCCGTATCTCAAACGCCCATTACCGCTGAGACTCAAACGGCCACATTCACTATGCCGAACAGCAATCCGCCTCCCCCAGCATGCGTCTCTAACAACACGACCGACTTTCGTGGAAACTGGCGCGTCGCTCTGCTGGACAACCTGAACGGCAACCGAGGCTCGGACAACTTCAGGCTCGGCAACAACAGTCCGGCTTATAACCTGAGCGTCCAGGCGAGCGTCTCGGATAAAAACGGTCAGCCAGCGTTCCCCAGGACCGGGTTCATCCGATACAACATCTCCGTCCAAAACGATGGTCCCGACAAAGCACCGAACGTGTCGCTGGTGGCGCCCGTACCCGGCGCAACAACGTTCGTGTCGATGACGCAGAAGTCCGGACCGCCGTTCACATGCGGAGCACCTTCGGGAGGAAATGTCACCTGCACGAACGCAAGCTTCCCTCAGGACCAGTACGCTCAGTTCGAGTTGCTCGTGTCCTATTCAAACGCGTCTTGTCCCTGCAGTGCGATTAACAGCAACATCACCGTGAACGGCGGGAGCGGCACCGACGTCTTCCCTCTCAACAACTCCACAGACTGGCCGTCTCCGCAGCTCACGGTGACGCCCGTCTCGACCGCCGGTGTTATTCAATACATCTGTCCCGCGGACATGACGGTCGCATCCACAAATTCGGCGGGCGCGAATGTGACGTATCCGCAACCCACCTCAACCACCTCAGCCTCATTCCCGGGCGGCACGAACTATGGAGGTGCCAGCGGCTCCCTCTTCCCGATCGGGTCGTACACCATCGGTTGGTCGGCCAGCAATGTGGGCGGTTGCTCTTTCAACCTCACCGTCACCGACGGACAACGCCCCGACGTGCACCTCACGAAGACGCACGCCGCCGGCTTTTTCGCGCGCAACCAGAACGGAGCGCAATACTCACTGGTCGTCAAGAACACCGGCGGTATCTCCACCACCGCTCCAGTCACTGTCAAGGACCCGCTGAGGGATTGGAACGGGATGTACACCGGGCCGTCCGGCCTCCTGCCGACGTCAATGAGCGGACCGGGTTGGACGTGCGACGCAACGCAAACCTGTACGCGGAGCGATACATTGGCCGCGGGCGCCAGTTGGCCGCCCATTACGCTTTCGGTGAATCTGCCGCGGTACGGAGTTTACAGTTTTCAGAACCAGGCCTTTGTCGCCGGCGGCGGCGAAACAATCACAGCGGACGACGAAGCGTATGACCAAACCGCGGTCGTTCCGCCTCTCGCGAATACTCTTGCACTGAAGTGTGATTACAACGGCGACGCGCATTCGGACGTCGTGCTGCAGAACGGTAGCTCGGGTGACGTCGCAGGCTGGCAGCTCAATGCCGCCGGCACTGCAATCGCAGTCGGTGCGGTGGTCTCATCGCCAGGAGCGACGTGGAAGGTCGTCGCGGCCGGCGACTTCGATGGCGACGGCAAAGCCGACATGCTGCTTCAGAACACGTCGACGGGTGACGTTGCGATCTGGTTCATGAACGGTTTCGGCATCGCGGGCGGTGGCACCATCGCCACTCCCGGCACGACATGGAAGGTCGTCGTCACCGGCGACTTGAACGCCGACGGCAAGTCCGACATCGTGTTGCAGGAAAACGGCAGCAATGCCATCGCAGTCTGGCTGATGAACGGAATGTCGATCACGTCGGCGCTGCTCGGCACTCCTACCGGATCCTTCAAGGCCGTTGCGACCGCCGATTTCACTGGCAGCGGCGCGGCGCAGATCGTCCTGCAGGATTCCGTCAACGGCGACGTTGCGATCTGGACGCTGAACGCCGCCGGCACCGCCATCGCGACCGGCGCAGCCCTCGGCGGCGGTGGCGTCGTGTGGAAGGTCGTCGGCACGGCAGACTACAACGGCGACTCGCGCTCCGATATCACGCTCTGGAACACGAGCACCGGTGACGTCGCGATCTGGTTTTTGAACGCCGGCGGCACCGCCATCTCAACCGGCGCAGCCC
>JALYZI010000136.1 GCA_030948915.1 Acidobacteriota bacterium | reverse complement strand
AGCTTCCCGAGCGGCGACTCTGTTTTTGTGGATGACAGCATTCCGCCCGGTGCGGTTCCAACCGGAACCTGGAATTGGGACACGACGGAGCACGCCAGCGGGACGCAGTCGTTCCGGTTGTTTTCGACGACCAATGCTGATGTCTCATTCGACGGAGCATCGACGCCGATGACGCCGGCGGCTGGCGACAAACTATTCATCTACGTGATGGTCGATCCGTGCGAGCCGCCGAAGGAAATCCTCGTGCGCTGGTCGCCGATCTCGTCGGCGTTCCGAGGGGCGCGATGGGGCGACGACTTGCTCGCGTACGGCTCGGCGAGCGATCGCGTCTATTCTGGCCGAGTGCCGCAGGGTGGATCGTGGGTCAGGCTCGAAGTCCCTGCTTCCGCGATGAACGCGGTTGGCGTTAACCTCACCGGTCTGGCGGTCTCGGTCTATGGCGGGCGCGCGTGGTTCGACCGGGCGGGCAAGACATCCTGCACGACGCCGGTTGCATCCGCGCCGACGTTCGGCGCGAACGAGGTGGTTTGGTTCGACGACAACACGCCCGCCGGTGCCGATACGCACGGGGGGTGGACCTGGGACACGACGCAAAAGGCGAGCGGCGCGCAATCGACGACGCGCCCGACGCAGCGCGGTTACTCTCTCCGCTGGTTCAGCGGCGCGACTGCGACTCTCACAACGAGCGGCAACGCCGGCGACGAGCTCTTCGCGTATGCCCTGATCGACCCGTGCGATCCGCCGCTGGAGATCATGATCGGATGGGCAGATCCGAACTGGAGTCATTGGGCTTACTGGGGAGAGGATCTGATCAACTCGGGGACGCCGGGCGCGAGCAGGTTCTACATGGGATCGCTTCCTGCAGGCGGTCAGTGGGTAAAATTGACGATGCCGGTTGCGACGATGGGATTCACAGGCGCGATCTCGGGGTTCAACATTTCGCTGTACTCGGGCAAGGCGTGGTTCGATCGCATCGGAAAGAACACCGGTGGCTTCGCCGCGCTGCGACGGCGCGGCAACGAGCCGCAATACGCGTCATTGAGATCAATGGCGAGTTCCGGCGAAACGCCACCGACCCTAACGCGATATTCGCTCTACACGCCGGAGTTGAATTTGCTTGCTGAGACGCAGCTCACTTCGAGCGCGACGCCGACGATTCAATATGAGTACGCCTGGTTCGGGGGACAACCAATCGCGCAATTCACCGGCACCACGACGTATTGGACCTTCAACGACCATCTCGGCACGCCGGTTGTTCAAACCGACAGCAGCGCAGCGATCGCGTGGCGCGCCGAGTACGAGCCATACGGCAAGGTGTCGAAGATGCGCGTAGGCGGCAACGCCCATCAGCCACTCCGTTTTCCAGGACAGGAGGATGAGCAGCTCGACTCGGGGACTAACGGCGCGAACGATCGGCGGTACAACATCTTGAGGTGGTATCGATCGAACTGGGGAAAGTTCACACAATTTGATCCGATCGGAAATACCTACTGGCCTTCGGCGCTAGGCTCACGCATTTTCTCGCGAGCTCCTGTCGTCGCCGTACCGCACCTCGCGAATCCGGCTCGCGTTCACCCGTTCAGCTACGCCGCCTCGAACCCTCTGAGTAATGTTGATCCAAGGGGCCTGCGGGTCCAGACGCGTGGCTGCGATCCGCCAGCAAGTTGCCTCGAAACAAATAGGACACGGCCGTGCTGCGATTGTCATGATGTCTGTTTCGCCACTTACAACTGCAGTGCTGAACGCGATTGGGCTGAGACAGCGTCATATCTCGCGTCGATTGCTGGTCCACTCAGTCCTCCAATCCCACCTCGCGCCGTGCGTTACGTGCAACTTGTGGGTCACCGGCTGCTTTGTAAACGCTGCGCTTCCGAACTGGCGCCCACCTCGGTGCCCGTGGCCCGAGATCGCAGGCACGTGGCCGCCTGGGAGTTCCGGCCCTCCGTGGAACTGAAAATGTCGCGAATCATCGTTTTTCTTTCTTTTCTTGTTGCGTTTTGGGGCTGCTCTCATTGCGTGAATGAGCGACTCAGTACGGTCACGTCCCAGACCGCAGGGTTCAGCGCCGAGTTGGAAATGCGCCGTTGCGGCTCGTTCGAGGGATGGGCCGTCTCAGTTTGGGGGAAGGACCTTCCTCGGCGGCAGCTCCTACTGATACGAATGCCCCCGCCCGTGGCTGTTGAAGACGCTGGAAGTGCAGTTACGATTCGGTGGATCGACGCGTCGACGTTGGTCGTCCGCGCTCCCTCATGGGTAAAGACGTACGTCGCGGAAAAAACGTACGGGCCGGTTCATCTCCAATACGATATCAATCCCATGGCGTATCCACGCTGATGATTGAGGCTGCTGACGACTACAACATCTTTAGGTGGTATCGATCTACCTGGGAGCGATATACGCAGGCGGACCGTGGAGGTGCACTTTCAAAGGCGAACCTCTACACGTATGTCGATGGCAACCCTGTACGTTGGCTGGATCCAAATGGCCTCTATCGCGTGGAGCCTCCTAATGGGCCGAGGTCAGAGGAGATCAATCGTGCAATCTTTGACTTATATCGCCGGCTGAGCGCCCGGCGTCCTTGCTGCGGTGCCGAAACCGCACAACGATTAATGAACTTCCTGTCGTTGCCGAATCTAGTATTTGAATACGATTCTTCGTTAGCAACGTGCGCGCAGGTTCCAACGGAGTCGATCGATCCGAACCTGGGTCCTGACTCTGAACGCCGCATCATCATTGGTGCAGGAATGTGGACGCCGAGGTGCCAGTGTCCTCTAGCTTCCGTAATTCTCCACGAAATGGCTCATGCCGCCTTTCTCGATGCGGGCGAAACCGGACCGGACGCTATACAGCGGCAGTGCTATGGCTGCGATCAACCGAGAGAACGCCAATGAGCAAGCTGCTTCCAATTGCATGCTTATTGTGGGCTTGCATTTCCACATCTTGCGACACACGAGCCAAAAAAAAGGGCGATCCGATTGCCGTTGACCCAGTCCCGGCTACTCGATCCGTATCGAACGAGGAACAGATTACTGCGATCGCGGTTCAGAGAATCTTGCGCGCTGCAGCAACAGACGACGTTCGCGTAACTCCGAAGTGCATATGTATCGCAAGAACAGCCGATTTTGCTGCCTTTGACCCGCCTTCACCTCGGCTAATGAGCATCCTGCGCAAACAAGAACCGCGCACTGTTCCAGCATCTGAGTGTGCCCTGCAGGAAAAAGAGTGGGGACGTGTAGTGCGGCGCTTCGATTCAGGACCCGCGATTTTGATTGGCGCACGAGCCTATATATTTGAACGGGAGCGGAAGGCTTTCGTTTTGGGCAATTGGTATGTCAATAGCATGCGTGCCCAACGATTTGTCTTCGTTTTTCAGTTCCGTAATGGGCAATGGATATTCGATGACGGATCGAAGCTGGGGGTCATTTAGAAAATACGACAGCGAGGTAGCGTGGACTCCTCGCTGGTTCAGGGCTCCGCAGATTTTCGCGAGATCTTCCGGGCGCGGCTGGCGTGAGTACTCGCGATCTGCTCCATTATCCAATCGTGAGCCTCCTCGAACGTACGAAAACGATGGACACCGCGAGGAACGAGGGCTCGGCTGCCGCGCAGTCGCTCGGCCGTCTCGGTGAGCTGGCGGACGGCCTCCCAGACATCGCCACCCTCTACCTTCCGCCGGCCGACGGTTTTCATTCGGAATTCGTCCCGCATGACGGAACGATATTGCCGCAGCGGCCTCGGGGCAAGCGCCGCGAACCCCGCGCACAATCTGAACGACTTTTTCTCTCTAGAGGCTTCGCTTCTTGCCGCGGATGTTTCGTCGGCTGCCCTTCGACTTGCCGCCAGGCGGGAACCTGTCCCCACCCCCGCCGCCGCTCCCGCCCCCGCCGTACCCGCCGCCCCCGTAACCGCCGCCGCCGCTGTAGCCACCGCCGCCGCGCGGTGGGCCGCCACCGCTGCCGCGCGGACGGTCTTCGGCGGCATTCACGCGCAGTGCGCGTCCGCTGAGCTCGTAGCCGTTGAACTTCTCGATGGCCTTCGCAGCGTCCTCTTCGTTCTCGTACTCCACGAACGCGAATCCGCGCGGCCGGCCGCTCTCTCGATCGGTGGGAAGGAACACATCACGGATCGAGCCGATCTGTGAAAACAACGACTGCACCTCGTCACGGCTCGTGTTGAAATCGAGGTTGCCGACAAAAACCTTGGAACCCATCCAAAATCCTCTTTCTGCCGTGGTGTGCCGTCCGGCACGCGGGCATCTCTGACGGTCGCAAAGACTGCGCCGGGCGAAAGCATACCCGATTGCGGGTTGCGAGGTCTCGCGGTTCCGGGGTCTCGCGGGTAAGCTCCCGGCATGCGAACGCTCCTGCTTACGCTCCTGGTCACGTCCTCCCTGCAGGCAAAGGAGATCGTCATCCGCGCGGCGCGCGTCATCGATGGACGCGGAAAGGTCGTCCGCAATGCGGCGGTGGTCGTCGACGGTACGAAAATCGTCCGCATCGATCTCCACCCCAAACGCGCCGACATCGATCTCGGCAACCGTACGCTGATGCCCGGCGGCATCGACACGCACGTGCACATCGGATGGCACTTCGACAAAAACGGCCGGTCGAATGGCGACGGCGAAGGGGAACGCCCGACCGAATACGCGCTCTACGCCGAGGAGAACGCATGGAACACGCTGATGGGCGGCGTCACAACTGTGCAATCGCTCGGCGCGCCGATCGATAAGATCATCGCCGACTTTGGCGAGCGCAACTCGCTGCCGCTGCCGCGCATCCTCACCTCGCTCGAGCCGATCACTGACAACAAGCTCACGCCCGATCAACTGCGCGAGGAAGTGCGCAAACGCGCCGCCGACGGCGCGAATGTCATCAAGATCTTCGCGTCGCAGAGCATCCGCAACGGCGGCGGGCCGACGATGTCGCAGGAGCAGATGGACGCGCTGTGCGGCGAAGCGAAGAATCTCGGATTGCGCACCGCGGTGCATGCGCACGGGCCGGAGAGCGTGAAGCGGTCGGTCCTGGCGGGATGCCGATCGATCGAGCACGGCGCGCTCCTCGATCAGGCGACGCTCGATCTCATCGCAGAACATGGAACATTCTTCGATCCTAATATCGATCTTGTTTTTCGTAACTATTTTGAGAACAAGGCCCACTTCCTCGGCATCGGGAGTTACACCGAGGAGGGGTTTGCGCAGATGGAGAAGGCGGTGCCGAAAGCGCTCAACGTCTTTCAGATGGGATTGAAAACGAAGGGACTCAAGATGGTCTTCGGCACCGACGCCGTCGCCGGATCGCACGGCCGCAATTTTCAGGAGCTCGTCTATCGCGTGCAGAAAGGGGGACAGGACCCGATGCAGGCGATCATCTCCGCCACCTCGCTTGCCGCCGAATCGCTCGGCCTCGGCGACACGATCGGCAGCATCGCCCCGGGTTACGAGGCCGATCTCATCGCGCTCGACGGCGATCCGCTGCGCGACATCACCGCGCTCGAGCACGTCGCGTTTGTCATGAAGGGCGGGCGGGTGGTGAAAAACTCTATCCTGAGAGG
>JALYZI010000121.1 GCA_030948915.1 Acidobacteriota bacterium | reverse complement strand
GGCAGTGTGCGTTACGTCTGAAACACACACGCATTGCACACGCGGAAGCGGTCAACGAGAGTTCGCGGCGTACAAGTAGCTGAAAACAAATGAGTTGGAGGTTGGTGGAGGCGGCGGGAGTTGAACCCGCGTCCGAAAACAGTGGCGACCCGGCTACTACACGCTTAGCTCTCTTTTTGATCTCGTTCGCGTTCTGCCCGAGAGCGGGGAACGAACGCGAACCAGCCTCGCAGTTTTCGTGATCCGCGGTGAGACGACCCGCGAACCCTTAGCTCACTTTAATGGCGCTCGTTGTGGCGACGTGAGCAATCACCACATTGAGCGTCGCGGCCTAATTAGGCTGCGAGTGCGAGTTCGCTGTTGTTCGCAGCTACTCAATTTGATCGGATTTACGAGTCAATCAGCTCGGCATGCAACCGTAGCCCCGACATGTTCCCGTCGAAGCCGTTGCGCCCCCAGTTTGTCAAAGAAGCAATCTAGAGATATCAAAACGGACGACAGCGCGGCATCATTCCTGTATGGATCAGCGCGACATCGACGCCATCGTCCGCCGGGCGCTCGACGAAGACCTTCCCGACATCACCAGCGAGGCCATCTTTTCGCCCGACGACCGCGGCCGCGCCCGCTTTCTCGTCAAAGCGGACGGCATCATCGCCGGTCTGGCGGTGGCCGAGGCGACGTTCAAGACGATCGACCGGTCGGCGAATTTCTCCGTTCGGACGAAAGACGGCGAGCGCGTCGAAGCGGGGGCCATTATCGCGGAAGTCTCGGCATCGGTGATCGCGCTGCTTTCCGGCGAACGGACGGCGCTCAACCTGCTGCAGCGCGCGTCGGGCATCGCGACGGGCACCCGGCGTTACGTCGACGCGATCTCCGGCACGCGCGCCAAAATCTACGACACGCGCAAAACGGCGCCCGGCCTCCGCGCGCTCGATAAGTACGCGGTACTGTGCGGCGGCGGCGAGAACCACCGCATCGGGCTGTACGACATGTTCCTCATCAAGAACAACCACATCGATCGCGCCGGCTCGATCACCGCCGCCGTCGAGCGCATCCGCCGGCGCAACATGCCGCAGAAAATCATGGTGGAAGTCCGCAACACGGCCGAGCTGGAGGAAGCCCTCGGCACGCATCCCGATTGCATCCTTCTCGACAACATGACTCCGGCAGACATGCGCGCCGCCGTGGGGCGGGTGAGCGGCGCCGTGCCGCTGGAGGCCTCCGGCGGCATCACATTCGAAAACATCCGCGAAATCGCGGAGACCGGCGTCGACCGCATCTCGGTCGGCGCTCTCACCCACTCGGTCAAAGCACTCGACATTTCCATGCGGATCGAGACTAACGCCTGACACCTGACGCCTGATGCCTGACAATGGCATCCGGTTTGCGGCGAAGCGCGTCGTGTCAGACCAGTCTAAATTCTGTATCGCCATCGTTGATGACGATGCTGCCATTCGGAGGCTGGTGCGCCTTTTTCTGAAGCGCGGCGGCTACGACGTTGTCGAATTTCCGACCGGCAACGAGGCTCGCGAGCAGTTGATGAAGATTCCATGGGACCTCGCGATCCTCGATCGCCGCCTGCCCGACATGGACGGCGTGATGCTCGCGCAGGAGCTGAAGGCGCGGCCGGAATTCAAAACGCGATTCGTCATCATGCTGACCGGCGAAGACGATCAGGCCGACAAAGTCGAAGGTCTGGACCTGGGCGCCGACGACTACGTCACCAAGCCGTTCCAGTACCCGGAGCTCCTGGCGCGCATTCGCGCAGGCAAGCGGATCGTCGACCTGCAGAAAGAGCTCCTCGAAACCAACAAGCGCCTGGAGCGCCTGTCGATCACCGACGGTCTCACGAATCTGTACAACCATCGCAAATTTCAGGACGAGCTGGCGCGGGCATTCGAAGAATCGGCTCGGTATGGCCGCCCGCTGTCGCTGGCGATCGTCGACCTCGATTTCTTCAAGAAGGTCAATGACACGTACGGTCATGCCGTCGGCGACGAAGTGCTCAAGGCGGTCTCGAAGCTCTTTCAGGATTCGATCCGAACGACCGACCTGGCCGCGCGTTACGGCGGCGAAGAATTCGCGGTGATGATGCCGGAGACCGATGTGCAAGACGCGTTGACGTTCGCGGAGAAGATTCGAAACCTCATCGAGTCGACGCCGATCCAGACGCAGGCACGAACAGTCAACGTGACGGTGAGTATCGGCGTCGCGGCCGTGCCGCATCCGAAGATTCACGCCGCGAAAGAGCTGATCGTGGCGGCTGACAACGCTCTCTATCGCGCCAAGAACGGCGGCCGCAATCAGGTGCAGGCTGAAGAGCGTCAGATCGAAGCGCGCGCGCAGCTCGTTTAGGGCGCCGGCGCGGAATTCATCTCGCGGGTGCGCTTGTCGATCTCGGCGCGCAGATTCACTACATGCTGCTGGATTTTTTCCTCCAGCAACTCAGCGTGTTCACCTCTCACGATGCCCTCGACAGCTTTCTCCAGCTCGGCGGCATCGGTCGAGATCCGTTCGAAGCCGTAGCTTCCGCCGGATCCCTTCAGCTGATGCGCGAGGTACGTCATCCGCTCGAGCGCTTCCGGCGAACGGTTGGTCTCGAGCTGCGACTCCATCTCGATGACCTTGTCTCGCGCTTCTGCGAGAAATTCCCTTTTCAGTTCTTCCAGTTCGGTATCTACCATCGTCATTCCGCACTGGCCGTTGCACGCGGTATGCCGCGGAGTCGCCAGCCCCCATATCATGTTGAGCCGCATGCCCCTACCGGCCGTAACCGTCGCTCGATCAGAATTTTCCATCGAGGAGCCGTGGTCAATTCCACCCGGCTGCCAGCCGTTCCAGCTCCTTCGCTCAACGGACGGAAAAGAGCCGGGGCTGACGACGACCGTTGCGGTGTATGCGGATCCGGAATGCTTCAACGTCGTCTATCAGGCGCACGACGACGCTATCGTCGCGACGTACTTCGGACACGATGAGCCACTGTGGAAGGAAGACGTCGTCGAAGTCTTCCTCGCGCCCGCCGACATCCGCCGCTACTACGAGATCGAGGTCAATCCGCTCGGAACGACGTTCGATGCGCGCATCGATTCGCCCGACGGGGTGCGCGCGACGATGACGGACGATCTCTCGTGGACTTGCGAGAATCTGTTCGCCGCGATTCGGAAAACGCCGGGCATGGTGGAAACAATCGTGCGAATTCCGTTCGCATCGCTCGACGTGCCGCGCCCCGCGCCGGGGGACGAGTGGCGTGGCAATTTTTTTCGAGTCGATCGAGACAGATCGCGGGGCGACGAGTTCACCGCGTGGAGCCCCACGATGAAGAATCCGGCCGACTTTCACGTAGCGGCCGCCTTCGGCCGTATCGTTTTTGCATAGGCCGGGGACGTGCGTCGCTTTTTGGTGTTCCTTCTGGCCGCTCTGTGCGGCGCCGCCGCCCTCGCCGGCGAATGGGGAGCTCGCGGAATCAGCAAACGATTCGTCCCGCGCGGCAGCAAAGTGTTCGCGGCTGACGGGCGGGGGGTGGCGGTCTACGACGTATCGCGATCGCCGGTCGGTCGCGATGCGGTCGTGGAAACGGGCGCCGAGAGTCTCGATCTCACGTTTCTGAACGATCACGAAATCGCAGTCGCAACTCGAGCCGGGATCGAGCGCTACGACCTCAACCTCAATCGCATCGCGCGATATCCCGACGCAGTGTCGATGCTGGCCTCGAACGGCCGGTCGGTCGCCGCCGTCACGTCCGATGGCATCGCGATCTGGAACAACACCGAATTCGTATTCGCGCGGCGATTCCCGCTGATGCAGCCGGCCTCCGCGATCGCGTGGCACGGCGACACGCTCATCGCGGCAGTTCCGGGAATCGGTCTCTACTTTTTCGGCGGTGACGAGCCGCTTCTCGTCCCCGAAAATCCGCGCGACATCGCCCTGGCCGGCGATACGTTGTATGTCGCTGCCGGCGTGATCGGAATCGCTACGTACGATCTCCGAGGCTCGGCGCCATCCCTTACGAGTCGCATCGAG
This sequence comes from Acidobacteriota bacterium, assembly GCA_030948915.1. Classification (GTDB taxonomy): domain Bacteria; phylum Acidobacteriota; class Thermoanaerobaculia; order Gp7-AA8; family Gp7-AA8; genus Gp7-AA10. The sequence goes on along the minus strand of JALYZI010000121.1, from coordinate 1,088 downwards.
GCCGGGGAGCGCAACTTCGCGCGCATCGCCGCCAGCGGCCAGCGAATCTTCGTCACGGAATCTCCGGATACTGTCAGCGTCTACGACGTCACCAGTGCCCCGCCGGCTCTGGTGACGCGATTCAAAGAGCCCGCGCTGGCGATTGCCGCTGATGGAACGCGACTCTTCGTTTCAGGAACTCTGTTCGATCAATTCGGTCTGCCAACGGAAACGGGCGCGCCGATTCGCATCTTCGACGACGCCAGATTCGTCGCCGACTATCGCGATCTGGCCGGCCCCGTTTCGGGTGTCGCGACTGACGGGACGCTGGCCTACATCGTCGATCGTCCGTACTTTCGCGTCATCGATGTTTCGAAGACCGACTCTCCTCGCGAGATCGCATCGCTCCTCATCGAGAACATCGGCGATCGCGTGAAAGTACGCGGCAATCAGGCCTTGCTCTTCAGCCGCGGCGACGTGCAACTGATCGATATCAGCAACCCGTACGCGCCGCGTCTCGTCAACACATACCACGCGCAGGGTGGACCGCCGAGCACGGCCGCGTTCGGTCGCAACACGATTCTGGAGGGGAATCCGTACTCCGGATTTCATGTCGTCGATTTCATCCATTTTGCGGAGCCGAGGCAGATTGGGGGGATCAAGGGACATTATTTCGACATCGGGGCGGACGGCGGCGATATCGCGTACGTCAACCTCCAGTCGACCGACCTGCTGACGGTCGATGTAACTGATCAGAACAATCCTCACGCGCTCAACAACGTCACCATCGGTCCAGTCCTCGGTGAAATCGTTCCCGCGACCGAGCATCATGCGGATCTGCTCGTCGTCCTGACGCTGAGCGGAATTCGCATCTACAACCTGACCGAACCGCGGAGTCCGGTCGAAATGAGCCTCACGCCTGCGACGACGACCACGATTGCGGCCGACGGGGACGTTGCGTACCTCGCGGCGACGGGAATCTTGCAGACGCTCGACCTGACGAACCCGTCGCGACCGTCAGTCGCGACGAGCGACATCAAGCCTTTCGCGCCGATGCAGATCGCCGCCGCGAAGGGGAAGCTCGTGATCGCCGATCGCTACTCTCTGCG
>JALYZI010000115.1 GCA_030948915.1 Acidobacteriota bacterium | reverse complement strand
CCGCGGCGACTGCGCGTTGCACGTCGCCGGCGGCCCAGGAGTCCGAGTTTGTCAGGCCGGCAGCCGCGGCGAAGACCTGCGCATTGAACTGTGGATCGTTGAGGATTCCGCTGTCGGCGCGGCCGGCGATCGACGTCATATCGAGCTCCACGCATCGCGCGCGCTTCAGATACGGCTCGTTGCGGCCGGGAAACATTGTGCCGACATCCGACGTCTCGCCGCCGCAGGTCGCGGTGTAGAGCGCATCGATCGGCTGGCCCTGATACGTCAGGATCAAGCCGGCAGATTCGCGCACGGCCTGATCGCTGAGAGGTTGTTCGCCCGAAAACCCGATGTACGCCTGACACGCAGGGCCCGGGCAGATGTCATATCCCTCAGCGCGAAACTGGCCGAGGTTGCGGATGGCGTAGGTGCGGGCAGCGATGGCCTGCGCCTTCAGTCCTTCGACTTCGTCGTAGATTTTCGGTCCCATCTCCGCCGGCACGACGCCGCGGAGATAGTCCTCGAGATTGAGCTCGTTGATGATGTTGAGAAGCCCTCGGCTGTTGATGAAAACGCGCGCTGCTGTGCGATACGGCTTCTGATCGATCGTGATCGTCTCGCCGGTCGCCGGCATCACTAGAATCGATTCGCCACTCAGCGTCGACCGGTCGCCTTCGTCATCGACGATCTGGTGCCGCCGTTCGAACGGCTGATCGGTCGGACGGCGCACGACCATCATGTCTTTTCCGTAGCCGCCGGTGATCAACTGATTCCGCAGCGGCTGCGCCGATTGCGTGTCGGGAAAGTCGCCGGCGAGGATTCGATACAGGCCGGCGGCCGGATCGAAAATCGCATCGACGCGCTGGCCGGTGTCGGTGCGCAGACGCGTTGCGAAAGTCTCGGCACTCGATTTGTCGGAGATCGCGCCGGCCTGCACCGCGTGTCGAACCGCCGTTTCGCCGAGTGGAGCGCTCACGGTGAATCCGCGCCGCAACGTCGACGCGCCACTGTCGGTGATCACGTAGTAGCCGCCCTCGATGCGCGGGAAAGTGACCGACGTCTCATCGCTCAACATTCCGACGCGAATGCGCGGCTCGACAATCGTCTTCGCGACCGAAGCGACCGGCGTGAGCGCGTTGTTCGAACGGGTGGGCGTGGGAGTGGCGGGCGTGGGGGGCGTGACTCTTGGCGCCGGCGGTTGCGCGCAGGCGGCGAGCAGAAGGACAACGGCAGCGAGACGAAGCTTCATGTTGACGGCTTATGCAAAAACAGCAGCCAACCGCCGCACGCCCTCGCGCAGACGCTCGTCCGACTCTTTCGCGAACGTCAGCCGCATGGTGTTCTGCCCGCTGCCATCCACAAAAAATGGAGAGCCGGGAACGTACGCGACGCCGCTCGCGATCGCCTTTTCGACGCGCGTGGTCGTATCGATCGCGTCGCTCAGCGTCATGAATGTGAACAGCCCGCCACGCGCTGCGGTCCACAGCGCGCGCCCCTCGAAATGGCGCTCCAGCGCGTCGAGCATGATCGCGCGCTTCCCGCGGTAGAACGTGCGGACGCGCTCGATCTGCGCCGGCAGCTCGCCGGCGTTGCAGTATTCATCGATGATCGACTGATCGAGCATGCCGGAGCAGAGATCGGCGGCCTGCTTGGCGATCTCGATGCGATCGACCAGCGGCTTCGGTCCGACGATCCAGCCGCATCGCACGCCCGGCGCGAGCACCTTGGAGAACGTGCCGAGGTAGAGGGCGCGGCCATCGAGGTCGCGGGATTTGATTGGAGTCGTGTCGGCGTCCTCGACGTAAACCAGCTCGCCGTACGGATCGTCTTCCACGATCAGGAAATCGTGGCGCTGCGCAATCTCGAGGATCTGCTCGCGCCGCCGCTGCGACATGAGCCGCCCCGACGGATTCTGAAAATTCGGAATTGTATATAAGAATTTGATACGTTTTTGTTTCGCGACTTCGGCCAGCGATTCCGGAACGATTCCGTCGTCATCCTGCGCCACGCCGACCATCGTCGCGCTGCGGCCGTAAAACGACGACGTGCCGCCGATGTACGTCGGCAGCTCGACCGCCACGATGTCGCCGGCATCGAGCAGCGTATGCGCGACGAGATCGAGCGCCTGCTGCGAGCCGGTGGTCAGGATGACCTCTTCGGTTTTCGCTTTGCTGCGCGCGGCGACGAACTCGCAGAGACGTGGAAGGCCGCGCGTCGGTCCGTATTGCAGCGAGACGTTGCGCCGCTCGCGCAGCACGCGATCCGCGATCGCTGCAAAGCGCTCGGCCGGAAACGTCTCAGGATTCGGAGAGCCGCCCGCGAACGAGATCACGTTCGGATCGTTGATCCATTTCGCGAATGCGCGGATTGCCGATGGACGAAGATTTCGCGCATCCGCCGACAGGAACTTCTCGATCACTACTTCTCCTCGGTCAACCCGACGTAGGCCGCCATGAACCACAGCCCGACGGCAGCCGAGAAAACCGTTTGCGCGACCGAGGAGATGATCTGCGCCGGCGCGAAGGCGATGCTGGTCAGGGGCGCGTGGCCGATGTCCTTCATGAACGAGATCGGCGCTGTGAAGCTGGCGATGACCATGGATCCGCCTAACGCGATGGCGACGATGATGAACGCGACTGCGAAGTGGCGGCCCAAATCGCGGCGGATCTCGGTCCAGCCCGCGCGAACTGCCGGGCGGGCGCTGGCCGAGCGCGCGACGGCGACCGTGATCGCCTTCTGTGTCAGGACCGCCATCACGATCGCCAGCGGAATGAGGATCAGGAATGTCAGAAGCAGTCCGCCGCACGCGACAGCGACGATGCCGCCGGTCTCACTCACCAGCAACAGGCCGGCGATGGTCATCACCAGCGGGATGAGCAGAATGAGTCCGCCGATTCCCCACACGATGTTGTAGATCCCGAATACCGTCCACCACGACGCGCGTCCGCCCGCCAGCCATCGATCCATGTTGAACGTGCGGAATGACTCGCGCGTCCGCACGACGGCCGTTCCGTTGCGCTCCGCATCGACGAACACTCTCGCGCTGCCCGCCTCGACGAAAGCGTGGATGGCGAGAAGAACGATCATCACGACCGTCGCGATCAGCATCACGTAAACGATGACGGGCCAATGATCGACGACCACTGCGGCAATGGCCTCCGCCGGCCCTTCGGCATTTCTGAGATCGAAGTTCGAGAACGCTGCCGCGATGCCGAGCGGCACGACGGCGGCGATGATCGACCCGAAGAAGAGCAGCACCAGCAGGAAATTCTCCGCGATCCGGATCGCGATCAGCGGCCAGTTCGCCAACATGCTGTCGAAAGCGCGACGAAGGATGTCAGTGGTGTTGCGCAAACGTCTTTCGATAATCCGGCACGTTGGTCAGCTTGATCTCCAGGGCCATTTCGTAGAGCCGGCTGCGGAGTCGCGAGCCGATGCGATCGTCGAGATCGTCGACGTAGTTGGTCGTGAAGATCGTCGTCCGCTGCGCGTTGTACCGGCTGTTGATCACGTAGTAGAGGATGTCCTGCACGAACATCGACGGCTTCTGCGAGCCGAGCTCGTCGAGTACCAGAAGGTCGACGTCCAGCATCGGCCGCAAAATTTCGGACTTGCTGGGCGCATCCTCCGAATCGAAAGAACCCTGAATCTCCTGGATGAGGTCCTGAAAGTTTCTGAAGAGCAGACGGCCGGGTTTGCCGGTGTCAATGATTTCGAGCAGAGCCGCGACCGCCAGATGCGTTTTGCCCGAGCCGCAGGGGCCGATCAGAAGCAGGCCGCGCCCGTTATCGAGTCCGGGCATCCATGCGTCGGCGAATTCCTGCACCGCGCGCTTCCCCGAGACCAGCGCCGCGCTGTTGCGATCATGAAAATCGACCAGCCGGCAATGCGGGAAGTAGCGCGGTGGAATCGCAGCCGCGGTGATGCGCTGACGCCGCCGCAGATCGCCCTGACAGCCGCATGGCTCGACGCGAAGCGTATCCCCTTCGATGGGAACCCAGCCCGAGCCGTTGCACCGGGCGCAGATTGCGGAGACGGGAGCGGGGGATTTCAAGATGGGGAAGTTTAGCATCCGAAGGAAAACCGAATTGGGAATTTGGAATTTGGAATTAAGAATGAAGAAGCATCAGGGCAATTCTGCATTCCAAATTCCAAATTCCAAATTCTTCGTTCTTAGTTCCCCCGCACCCCTGCAATCACGCCGCGCCGGGTCTATACTTCCATCCCTCGGGTCATGTCATCCACGCTGATCGAGTACCTCTCCGCCCGCACGGATGCTGCAAGCTTTCTCCTCAGCGTCGACTACTCGAGAACACTGTCGGAGCTCTTCCCGCACGCGGAGTCGCTCCTCCCCGAGCCTTACAAAATCTTCCTTGCCGACGAGACCCAGCCGCCCACCCTCGGATTCGCGCTGGCGGAGACGGCGGTCATCAAAGAGCTCGACACGAAGCTCGACCGCTGGCTGACCGATGAAGTCGCGTGGCAGGTCACGCGCAACCCGAACGCCAAGGAAAAAGCGCAGGTCGCGCTGACCGCCTACCTCACGCCCCTGATGAAGGTGGCCGAGAACGCGATGATGTCGAATCTGCTCAACGACTATCACGCCGTCTTCTGGCTCGCGCATTCCTTCGACGTCGCGCGGCACTTCTCGTCGGTCCCGCGCCGGGTGAGCTCGATCGAAGCGCAGATCGGCCGCACGCAGGGCGACGCAATGAAGTATCGCGTCTTCTCCAAGTGGTCGATGGAGACACGCGATCAGATGTCGCAGCTCGCGAGCAGAGCGGCCGCCATCCTCGACGGCGAAGAACAGCGCGCATTGCAATTCTTCCGGCTTCTGCAGGACGACGTTTTGATTTTCACCGAGGAGTTCATCGGACCGGATTTGAGGGAGTTGCGGTCATTTCTGAACGGCTACCTGCGCCGCGATTTCCAGGGCTTCCGCGATGGATTCGAAAAGCTGCGCAACATCGCGGCCGAGCTCCTCCAGCGCGATCGCACGTTCCGGACTTCGCTCCCCTTCTTCGGCATCAATCCCGATCAGGGAATCTCGACTGCCGTTCTGCTCGACGGCCGCTTTCAGGAATTCCTGTTCGAGCTGCCGGCGGTCCAGAACGCACTGAACCGCGAGGATCGCGAGCAGTTCCAGCTCATCGCGCGCCGCGTCCGCGAATTTGCGATTCTCAATCAGCTGCGCCGCGGGATCGCGTGGATGAACGTGTCGCCCGACGGGCGCGTGCAGGCCGCCGACAAGCGGAGCGGCATCGCCTACTCGCACACGACGCGGCCGCTCGATTTCGGACGCCCCGGCGTTCTCGATCCGATCATTCATCGATTCGGCCTCATGTACGACATCTCCAGCTTCACCGAGACGCTCGGAAATCTCCGGCGCGCGGGAAGGAAGGAAGAGATCAACAGCTATCGTCAGATGCTGCTCTTCCAGCGGCGGATGGAATCGATCGCGCAGCGTCATCTGCTGGTCTTCGAAAAATTTCTCGGCGACGGAGCGTTCTACACCACGCGTCGCGCCATGCGGCTCATCCGGGCAGCGATCGAGATCCAGCACCACTACGCAGAGATGCGCAAGAAGGGTTTCGCATTCAACAAGGGCCTGCGCATCGCGCTGAATTTCGGTTACTACCGGTTGCTGCCGATGAAAGGGAAGGCCTTCGGCGAGAAGATCAATGAGTTCTACGGCCCCGGCATCGTCGAGCTGTCACGACTGACCACCGGAAAAGCGAACAAAGAGATCGAGGAGTTCGCGAATTTTCTCGTCGCGCACGGTTACGAGCCGCTGAAAGTCCAGAACTTCTTCTCGCCGCTCGCGAAGGGAGTCGACGTCATCGATCACACGCAGCACGCGCGCGAGTTCTACGCCTACGTGAACACGAACGGCCATCTCGTCAACGAGGGCATCGTCGCTTCGCTGGCGCTGCTGCAGGAGTTGTCCAACGAGTTGAGCAGCGAAGGGCAGCGGCTGTACCGGCTGCGGAGTCCGTGGGGGATGTACTTCGGATTCGAGTCCGCTGTCGAAGGATTGGAATACCTCGGCGTCCGGCTGATCGGCAATGTGTCGCTGAAGGGTCTCGACGACATCGAAGTCGGCGAAGTGGTGCCGTTCGCGCCGGGTGAAGTCGAAGCGACCGCGCTCGACACCGCCGATCCGCTGGTAATGGTGCTGCGTCAGGAATTTCATCAACGCGACGAGAGCGGCGCGTACGTCCCCAGCACCGAGACCACGCACGAGAAATTGATTCCGAGCGAGATCGTCGTCTGCATCCGGCAGAACGGTGGCAACAGCAGCGGCGAGGTCCTGATCGGCGAATGGGATCCGCTGTCCGACGACGTGCGCAATCCAGTCCGCCTGCCGCACGCCGATTTTCAGCGGCTGTTTTCGCTGAGCGGCGATCTCAACGCCGACAACCTGTCGAAGAACAAGCAAAACGTTCGCGAGACTTACCTGCGGCTTTCGGATCACATCTACACGCCGCCGGTGCAGCTCGCGAGCTATCGCGAGAAGGAGTACGCGGCGTTCGTGCTGGGTGATGTAGTCGAGAGGTTGTGAATCCGTTGGCCGTTGGCCGTTGGCCGTTGGCCGTTGGCCGTTGGCCGTTAGCCGTTTGCCGTTAGCCGTTGGCCGTTGGCCGAACGGCAGACGGCAGCGAAGCGTGCGGCCAACGGCGAACGAATCGTTTACCATCAATCGTGCGCGTCGATCACGACAAGCGCGAAATCATCTGCTCGGTTGGTGATCTCGTCTATCCGACGACTTATCGTCGGATCGGAGTGGAACGCGGTGACGGTTTCCGCCGGATGTGGATCGGCCAGGATATCCACAGCCGCCGCGCGGAGTTGCGCGCTGCCGACGATGTGAATTACCGCGCGGAAGTCCACGTCGTCCATCGCGTAGTGCACCAAAATTGGAATGTCACGATAACAGGTCGAGTCGACGGGCTCTCGATCGACGCCGCGAACCACGTCGTCAGCATCGAAGAAGTGAAGTCGCTTCACTTCGATCTCGAACTGGAAGCACTCTACAGGTCGGAGAAACTGCAGCGGCATCTGTTTCAGCTTCTGCTGTACTCGCTCTTCTTATCTTCGCAGCCGGAACTGTCGGATTTCGCGTTTGCGCCGCGGCTGGTGCTCATCGATCTGATCGGCGACGACACCCGCGAGATCGACGCCGACTTCGATCGCGAGAGCGTCACCGCGGCGCTCGACGCCAGCCTCGATGCGCTGGTCACGCGCGTCGAAACCGAACGTGCCCTGATCATCGCGAAGCGCTCATTCGCGGAAACGCTCACGTTTCCCTACGAGCGCATGCGACCGTACCAGCAGGAGATGATCGACGCCGTCGCGCGCGCAGTCGATCAGCGCGAGGCGCTGCTCGTTTCCGCGCCGACCGGCATCGGGAAAACGATCGCGGCGCTCTTCCCAGCCGTCCGCGAATCGCTGAAAGCGGGGAAAAAACTCTTCTATCTGACTTCCAAGACTCTGCAGCAGGACATGGCCGTCGAAGCGATGAAGCTTCTGAACGACGGCTCGCTGCGCGTCCTGCGCGTTCGCGCGAAACAGAAGATGTGCGCGCACACGGAGATGATCTGCCACGAAGACTTCTGTCCGTTCGCCGCGCGCTACTCGGACAAGATGGAGAAGAGCGGGCTCGTCGAGCGCATCACGAACTCGATGACCTACTTCGATCCCGATCTCACGTTCGAGATGTCGCGGTCGACCGAGGTGTGTCCGTTCGAAGTGTCGTTGGAGTTGATCGAGCAGGCGGACGTTATCATCTGCGATTACAACTACATCTTCGATCCGTACGTCGGCCTCAAGGCGTATCAGCAGGACAACGATTACGGCGACTGCGTCCTCATCGTCGACGAGGCGCACAACCTCGTCGACCGCGGGCGCTCGTACTACTCGCCGGAGCTGCACGAGAAATCCTTCGATGCCATTCGCGATCATCTCGCCGGGCGCAGTTGTCGGGTGGAGGGCTGGCAGGAGATGCTCGACGAAATGCGCGCGCACCTTCACGATCTCGCAGCAGCGCTGGAGGGCAAAGACACGCAGTCGCTCTGCGAGCCCGACCGCGATTTCTTCGTGCACCAGCGCGCCGAATGGGAGCGCCTGGTCATGAACTACATCTCGTGGAAGATCGAGAACGGGATCGCCGAGGAAGACGATCCGCTCGTCGACTTCTACTTCAAGCTCGTCAAATTCACGAACCTGCTCAGCGAAGACGGCGAGGAATTCGCGCACGTCATCGAGCGCACGCGCGAGGGCCTCAAACTCAAAATCTTCTGCAAAGATCCCTCGCGCTTCCTCGGCAGCATCTTCGAGTCGGCCTGGGCGACCGTGGCGCTCTCCGCGACGCTCGAGCCTTTCGATTTCTACAAGAAGACGCTCGGTTTCCCGACGTCGCGCGCGTCGGAGATCTCGCTCCCCTCGCCATTTCCGCGCAGCAATCGCAAGATCGTCGTCGTCGCGGAAGTCGACACGACGTTCAAGCAGCGGGCGAACCATTACGACGGCATTGCGAAGAATGTCGCGCAGATCGCGGAAGCATCGGATGGCAATTTCCTCGCGCTCTTCCCGAGCTACGCATTTCTGCGGGAAGTCTCTGAGCGCATGCCGGCGATTCGCAAGCAGACGATCGTGCAGCGCACCGACATGACCGATTACGAGCGCAACGCGGTGCTGGAGATTCTTCGCAACCGGCGCGGCGGCGACAATCTGATTCTGGCAGTTTCCGGTGGGATGTATGCCGAGGGTGTCGATTATCGCGGCGATATGCTGGCGGGCGTGGTGGTGGTCGGACCCGCGCTGCCCTCGGTCAGCTTCGAGCAGGAGCTGCTCAAGCGCTACTACGACGATCAGTACGGCGCGGGCTTCGAGTTCGCGTATCTCATTCCCGGAATGACTCGCGTTGTGCAATCGGCGGGTCGGGTCATTCGCAGCGAAACCGATGTCGGCGTGATCGCGCTGCTGTGCCGGCGCTTCACGCAGGAAATCTACACGCGATATTTTCCAGCCGACTGGTACGACGAGTCGCCGCGCGAGCTGATCTCGAAGAAACCGGCGAGCGAGATTCGGGCGTTCTTCGAAGCGAAATCGACGCCGCAACTGAGGTTAGTGTGAAGCGCGCCCTCCTTCTCTTCGCCGCCGCCTGCGCCTCCACCCCCCACCCGACCAGCCCGCCCCCCGCCGTTATCCCAAGCGCGGTCGTCGAAGTGATGTGCGGGCGGATGCGGAGTGAAGGGATGTCTTCGGATCTGCGCATCGTGAGGACGACGCAGCCGCTCGTCACCCCCGCGGTCATCGCGGCGCTGGCTGATGTCGCGTTCTACCGCGGAAAACCGGTCGCTACCGTCATGCCGAATGCGTCTGTCCCCGTGGAACCTGCGTCGTGCAGCCGCGTGATGATCGATGCTCTGAACCCCAAGCGCGACGCCGACACGATGGTGCTGCAGTTCTCGTCGCCGTTCTCGAATCCGTACACCCGTCACCAGATCGGCGTCATCGCCCGCCTCTCCCTCGGCGACGACTCGCCGGCGTGGTACTGGATCCCGATCGCCGATCGCAATGGATCCTGGGGACCCGGTTCTCCGCTGATGCTTGCCGTTCACGACTGAAGGAGGTCGACCATGCCACCTGTGGTTCTCGAGGCAGGAACCGGTTTCCGAAACACGATTACCGCAGGCAAACATCGAATAGTCGCCGACGAGCCGGTCGATGCAGGCGGCACCGACGAAGGTCCTACTCCGTACGACTTGATCTCGGCGGGGCTGGGCGCTTGCACATCGATGACGATGCGCGTCATCGCGAAGCGGGAAAACATTCCGCTCGAGGGCGCGGAGGTTTACGTCACGAATGATCGGATGTACGCAAAAGACTGCGCCGACTGCACCACCAGCAGCGGCTACATTCACAAGTTCGAGGTTCGGATCAAACTGATCGGCAATCTGACCGACGCGCAACGCGAGCGGCTTCTTTCGGTCGCGAAGCGATGTCCGGTTGCCAAGACGCTGACCTCCGAGATCAAGATTGAGGAGACGCTCCTATGAACTCGCTGCTCGAAGAAGCCATCGAAGCGTGGGAAGGAAATCGCGAGGGTGTCGTCGCGGAGATCCGGAACACGCCGCCTGACAAATTCGACTTCAGACCGTCGCCGCAATCACGCACGGTCGCAGAGCTGGCACTGCACATCATGGAGGTCTCGCTGATGATGGTCGGCGAGCTCACGCGCGAAGACACGAATCTCAAACGCGCGCCGTGGCCGAAGCTGCTCGCAATGTATGACGCGCCGATTCGAGGATTGAAATCGAAGAGCGAGATCGCGGCGGCGCTCAAGTCGACGCTGCGGGACGGCGTCAAAGCGTTTCGCGATGCCGGCGAACTGCACATGATGCAGTTGATCACGCGCTTCGATGGCAAACGCGGAATGCGGCTCGCCTGGTTCAATCATGGAATATCGCATGAGGACTATCACCGCGGACAAATCGCGCTGTACCAGAGGATGATCGGCATCAAGCCCGCGCTCACGAAAATGATCGAAGGCGGCTAGCTGAGTGCTGAGGGTCGGTGGGACTCAGGACTCAGGACTCAGGACTTTTTTCAAGCCCACGTTTCGAGCCAATACTGCAACATCACGATCGCCCACAGTGGCTTTGCGTGATTCGCGCTGCCGGCGCGATGTTCCGTCAGCATCGCCGTCACATACTTTTCATTCACGAGCCCATCGTCCTGCAATCGCTTCGGCGCGAGCAGCCGGTCGACTTCCGCGCGCAAACCGTGATTGATCCAGCTCGCGATCGGCACGCTCAGTCCTCGCTTGCGCCGATAGATCACATCATCGGGAAGCCAGGCCTCGGCGGCTTTTTTCAGGAGCCACTTCGTCGTCGTGCGCCGCACGCGAAGATCCGGCGGAAGCGACAGCGCGAAACGCGTGACGTCGCGATCGAGGAACGGTGCGCGAGCCTCGACGGATGAGAGCATCGTCGCGCGGTCGACCTTGACGAGGAGGTTGTCACGCAGGTAGCTGCGGTAGTCGAGAAGCATGGCGCCGGTGAGCGCATCGCGATCGCGCGGTACGGCAGGCAGCTCCGGCATGGCCGGCGGAGTCGACACGTAGACATCCGACGACAACCCGGTGCCGAACCACGCGAGATGGCGTTCGATCCAGGGCTTTTCGGCGTCTGTCACGAATTTCTTCAGTAGAAACTCGAGCGTCATCTTTCGGCTGGACGCGGGAACGCGCTGGACGATCTTTCGCAGCGCCGCACGCGCGAATCCGGGCAGCGCGTCGTACATCGGTGCGAGCTTGTGTCCGAGGTAAGTGGGGTAACCGCCGAAGAGCTCATCGGCGCCTTCGCCGCTGAGGATCACCTTCACGTGCTGTCGCGCCGTGCGCGCGAGAAGGAATGTCGGCAGAATCGCCGGATCCGCAAGAGGCTCAGCCACGCCGCGGACGACGTTCTGCAACGCGTCGAGGAGCGTTGCGTCATCAATTCGCACCGGAACATGCCGCGTGCGAATGCGTTCCGCGAGAATCGCAGCGTCGCCGCTTTCGTCATACGACTCTTCCGCGAATTGCGCGGAGAACGTGTGGACTCTGTCGACTCCGATGAATTTCGCCGCCAGCGTCGCGAGAATCGACGAGTCCAGCCCGCCGCTGATGAAGACGCCGACCGGGACATCGGACATCACCTGTTTCTCGACAGCGCGCTCCATCAACTCCCGCGCCGTCGTCAGCGCCTCGGCATACGGCAAACGGCGAACGGCAAACGATTCCGGGTCCCAATACCGGACCGTTTCTTTTCCGCGTTCGCTGAATCGAATGTACGTTCCCGCTTCGACGCGGCGAATCGCGCGAAACATCGTGCGCGGTTCGGGTACGTAGCCGAGTCTCAGATACTCCGCGACCGCGACGTCATCGAGATCGCGGCTGATATCCGGGTGCCGCAGAATGCACTGCAGCTCCGACGCGAAGAGAATTTCCTGACCGACGCGCGCATAAAAAAGCGGCTTCTCGCCGGCGCGATCGCGCGCCAGCAAAAGCGTCCGCGTGCGGCGATCCCAGATCGCGAGGCCGAACATTCCGTCGATCTCCGCGACCGCGTCCGCGCCGCGTTCGAGATACAGCGGAACGATCGTCTCGACATCGGAGTGCGATCGAAATGGATAATCGTGAAATCGCGCTCGGATCTCGGCGGCGTTGTAGATCTCGCCGTTGCATTCGAGCCAGACCTGCGAGCCGGGGGCCGCGAATGGCTGATCCGCGCGCTCGTGCAGATCGATGATGCGCAGGCGCTCGGTGCCGATGACGGCGTCGGAATGCGTCAGCACCGCCCGGCCGTCGGGTCCGCGATGGCGCAGAGCTTCGCCCATCCAATCGAGAACTTCCGGATAGCGCAGCGTTGTCCCGCTGTCCGCGATGATTCCGTAGATGCCGCACATCAGCGCGGCATTGTATACGTCACGAAATGCGCGCCCGTGGCCACGAGACGGCCGCCGTGCTGCTCGACGATCGTACGATTCCTGCGATCCGAATCGCGCACGATGATCAGTCGCGGACGCTGACGATCGAATGCGACCGGCAGCCAGGACATGGGACGGACTGTCGATCGCAGATTCGACGCGAACGCCCCGTAATGCCGGATGATGTAGTTGCTCGTCAACTCCTCGGCATCGGGCGTGACAAGGACGATCGTACGTTGAAGGTAAAACGCCATCGATCCCGTGAATGCTTCGAGGCCGACGATCTCGGTATCGGCGTTGATGTACGGCCGCATTTGAGCGATCAGTGATTTGGTCGAGCGACGCAAAGCGAGCGCGTTCATCGTGGAGTTCGTTGCGATCGGAATCGTCAGCATCGGAATACTGAGGGCAATCCACGCGATCGCGCCGCGCGTAAACGCGGCGATGACGCCGAAGATCAGCGCGCAGATGCCGATGACGATCGCAGCGTCACGGCCGTACTGCAACTGGACGAAGGGGATGGCGCCGAGGAGCAGAGCGCCGAAGAGTGCGGTCACAATTGCAGCCGCCTTTCCGGGATTTGTGCGCCGCGCGACATACAGCGCGATCGGCGCCATCAGCGGAAGGACGTATTGCGGCCGCTTAGACTGCGAGATCGAAAAGAAGATGAACGGCACGGCGATCCACAGGAGCAGGTAGCGATCGAGCCATGGTGGCCGGTGGTCGGTGGCCGGTAGCCGTTTGCCGAAGAGCGCGAGCACCCACGGAAATGCGCCGCCGATCAGATACGGGATGAAGTACCACGGCGGACCCGTGCGCTTGAGCGCTCCGGTGGTGAGTCGCTGCGCGGTTTCGGTCACGACGACGTAGTGCAGAAAATCGGGAATCTCGCGGGACACTGCCCACACCCACGGCGCGATGATCAAAACAAAAACAACGAATCCGGCAATCGACACCAGATGACGGAATCTCCTTCGCCAACTTGCGAAGGGAATCGCGATCATCATCGGAACCGCAATCGCGACCGGCCCTTTGGTGATGACACCCAGCGCCATCGCAGCCCACGCCAGCGTCGGCCGCTCGAGGTAAAACGCAATCAGCGCCAGTGTGATGCAGAATGACAACGCGCTGTCGAAGATAACGGTGCGCGCGAACGCGATGGTCAGGGGCATGGAAAGAAAGACGATGGCCGTCAATGGGGCATCGAGACTTTCGCGCCGCGCAAACCAGGCCAGCAGCACCGCCGTCGCAATCGTAAACAGCCACGCCGGAAACCGCGCCGCAAATTCCGTCGGCCCGGTGATCTCCATCGTCGCCGCCTCGGCAGCGAAGTAGACGATCGGCTTGTCGAGATACGGAAGCCCGTCGAGCCGCGGCATGACGTAATCGTTCGTCGCCGCCATCTCGCGGCCCACTTCGCCATTGCGTCCTTCGTCGGCGTCGAGCAGCGGATAGCCGCCGAGTTGCCATCCGATCGCGATCGCTGCGACCACCGCCCATGCGATTAGAACACCGCGTTCAGATAAACTCGCGTCCATGTTTGCAACTGCCATTCTGGCGCACGCCATCGCCGCCCACATGAGATTTCTCGCCAGCGATTTGCTGGAGGGACGCGAACCGGGAACGCGCGGCTACAACATCGCCGCGGAATACGTTGCCGCGCAATTCACGGCCATCGGTCTGGAGACATCGCAGCAGCCGATCGATTTTCGCGTCGCAAAGTTGCAGGAGGATCAGTCGCAATACACGGCCGGCGGTCAGCCGCTCGTAATCCGCAAGGACATCATTCCGCGCGCGAATTTTCTCGAAGCCGCCAGCGAAGTTTCCGCGCCGGTCGTGTTCGCCGGTTTCGGAATCTCGGCGCCGGAGTTGAAGCATGACGATTACGCCGGCGTCGAGGTGAAAGGGAAAATCGTCCTCATCGTCAGCGGCGCGCCCCCGAATTTCCCGACCGATCCACGCGCGTACTACTCGAGCGATCGCCTCAAGCAGCGCACCGCGGCGGCTCATGGTGCCGTCGGCGTTCTGACGCTCAATACGATCACGGACGAGAAGCGCCAGCCGTTCGAGAAGCGCGCGCTGCAGATGGGTATCGCGCCGATGCTCTATCTCGAAAACGGACGCCCCGAAAACGCGATCGAAGGCATTCGGGTTTCGGCGTTGGTCAGTCCAGCCGCGGCCGAAAAGATTCTTGCCGGAGCGCCGATGACCGTCGATGCGATTCTGGCGGACGCCGAGAAGAGCGTCGCGCACACGTTCCCGCTCGCGACGACTTTCTCCGCGCGAACAGTTTCGAAATTCGAGTCAGCAAAAAGCGCGAACATCATTGGCATTTTGCGCGGAGCCGATCCAAAACTACGCGGCGAATTCATCGTCGTCTCCGCCCACCTCGACCACCTCGGCAACCATCCGCCGGCGAACGGTGGCGATGCGATTTACAACGGCGCGTACGACAACGCGTCCGGCATCGCGTCGCTCATCGAGATCGCGCACGGCCTCGCGACGGGACCGCCACCGAAACGATCCGTCGTCTTCGTCGCGCTCACCGGCGAAGAGAAGGGACTGCAAGGCTCGCAGTTCTTTGCACACCATCCGCCCGTGCAGCCGCTGGTGGCCGACATCAACATGGACATGTTCCTCATGCTCTATCCGGTCGCGGACCTGATCGCGTTAGGAGGCGAGCACACGACCCTCGGCGACATGGCGACCGCGGCGGCGAAGGCGGAAGGCTTCGAAATGAGTCCCGATCCGTTCGCCGAGGAGGTACGTTTCATCCGCAGCGATCAGTTTTCGTTCGTCGAGGCCGGAATCCCGGCGATTCATCTGAAGCCGGGGAACAAAAGCACCGATCCGAAAATCGACGGCGCGACAGTGACGCGCGACTGGCTCCGCCGCGTCTATCACTCGCCTGCCGACGACATGAATCAGACAATCGATTTCGCGTCGGGAGCGCGCTATGCCGACACGAACCTGCGGCTTCTGCGAGCGATCGCCGATGCTCCGCAGCGGCCGGCGTGGAAGAAAGGCGACTTTTTCGCGCCGAAATGAAATGCGGGTTGTCTCACTCGTCCCTTCGCTGACCGAGACTCTCTTCGCGCTGGGCGCCGGCGAGGCGGTCGTCGGCATCACCGACTTCTGCATTTTTCCGGAAGGCATCGACCGCCCGCGCGTCGGCGGAACGAAGACGCCGAACATCGCGCGCATCCGGCAGCTCGCGCCCGATGTCGTGTACGTCAACGTCGAAGAGAACCTGAAGAAACACGCGGATGAGATCGCGAAGTTTGCGAGAGTCATCGCGACCGAACCGAGGACCATCGGCGACGTCGCGAAGCTGATCGAGATGTTAGGCGCAACTCACGGTCGTGAAGAACAAGCGAACGCGTTGGTGCAACAGCTATCGGCCAACGGCGAACGGCGAACCGACTTCTCCTTCGTCGTCCCGATCTGGAAACAACCCTGGATGTGGTGCGGCGGCGATACTTACGTTTCGAATCTGGTCGAGAGTGTCGGTGGACGCAATCTGCTGCGCGACCGGCAACGCTATCCGACGATCGATCTCGACGAAGTGCTGGCGCTGAAACCCGACGTCGTGTTTCTGCCGGATGAGCCGTATGCCTTTACGCAATCGGATGCCGAGGCAATCGATGCGAAAGTCATCGGCCCATTCCCCGGACATCTCTTCACGTGGCACGGCGTACGGACGATCGCGGGACTGCGCTTTCTCAGGCGCTCGCTATGACCTCTTCGGCCCAGACACGGATCGTCTCGTCGACCGTGTCCAGCTGTTTGGTGAAGAAGTGATCGGCGCCGGTCACGACGATGCTCTCCGCGTTGCGCACCTGCGGCACTAACTGCTCGAGTTTCTCAACCGATCCGTGTTCGTCCTCGGTTCCGTGCAGAAAGAGAATCGGCCGGTCGCAGGAGCGCAAGTAGCCGAAGTCGTATTTGTTGATCGGCGTCCCGATCAGAAAAATACCGCTGACGCCTGCCAGCTCGCATGCGACGCGCGAAGCGACCCACGCGCCGAAGGAAAATCCGCCCACGATCAGTTTTTTTCCCGGGTGCATTTTTTTCGCCCAGTCGATGGCCGCCATGACGTCATCCTGTTCGCCTTCGCCTTCGTCATGTTTCCCGGCGCTTGCACCGGCGCCGCGAAAGTTGAAGCGCAGTGTCGCGACGTTGGCGTTTTCGAATCCACGCGCTGCACGAAACACGACCTTGTTGTGCAAGGTACCGCCGCCGAGGGGATGCGGATGGCAGATGACGGCGACTCCGGCGGGATCCTGAAGCTCGCGATACAGCGCCTCCAGTCTGCCGGCGCTGCTGTGAAGATCGATGTGGCGCAGCGGCTTCGGATTGAGATTCACGACAGCCTCACCAGGACCCGATCGCCTTCGACGCGCACATCATGCGTCG
This sequence comes from Acidobacteriota bacterium, assembly GCA_030948915.1. Taxonomy (GTDB): domain Bacteria; phylum Acidobacteriota; class Thermoanaerobaculia; order Gp7-AA8; family Gp7-AA8; genus Gp7-AA10. Next base: position 78,506 of record JALYZI010000115.1, on the reverse strand, counting down.
CGATTCGAATGTCGGGGTTGCCGACGCAGACGCCGGTCGCGATCTCGAACGACCAGAGATGCCAGGGGCAGACGATCTCGTTGACGATGATGTCGCCCTCGCCAAGCGGACCGCCGCGGTGTGGGCATGTGTTTTCGGTCGCGAAAAACCCGCTGGGAATGTGGTACAGCGCGATGCGACGGTCGCCGATCGTGCGAACCATCGCGCGGCCGGTGGGAAGATCGGATGTTTTTGCGACTTCAACGAACTCCATCGAAGTAGGGTCAGGTCTGGAAAATCAACTTAACGGCAATGCTAATGCACGTCGATGTGTTCTCGGCGCGTTAAGTTGATTTTCCAGACCTGACCCTACTTAAGCCAAACCGGATGCGGAACGCCATCGCGTCCGATCGCCGCGCTCCCGTCCCCCCACACGCCCGGAATCGCGGTGCCGCACGACGCGCACTTGCCATCGATCAACTTGTACGACGTCACGCGGAAACCGCTCCGCCCGATCACGAGAGCATTGCAATTCGGGCAATGCGTTCCTTCGAGGTCGCCGAACGCACCCGGAATGTTCCCGGGATAGATGTAGCGAAGTCCGGCGCGCTTGCCGATCTCGTAGGCGCGCAGCAAATGCTGCGGCTTCGTCGGCGCGTTGTGCATTTTGTAATCCTCGTGGTACGCGGTGATGTGCCACGGGATGTCGACATCGACGCTCGCGAGAAACTCAGCGATCTTCGTCAGCTCATCATCCGAGTCGTTGAAACCGGGGATCACCAGCGTGACGATCTCGACCCAGATCCCGCGTTGCTTGAGACCTCGAATCGTGTCGAGCACCGGTTGCAGCGTGCCGCCGAGGTCGCGGTAGTGGGCGTCGGAGAAGCCTTTGAGGTCGACTTTGTACAGCGTGACATACGGTGCGATGTAATCGAGGACGCGCTCCGTGCCGTTGCCGTTCGACACGTACGAACAAATCAGGCCCGCCTTTTTCGCTTCCTTGAAAATCTCGACGGCCCATTCCGAGGTGATGAGCGGCTCGTTGTATGTCGATGTGATCACTTTCGCGCCGTGCTTCTTCGCGAGCTTCACGATGTCGGCGGGCTCGAGGTCCGCAGGCGGCGCGCCGGCGATCGGATCGCGGATCGCCTGCGACGTCACCCAGTTCTGGCAGTAGCCGCAGTGGTAATCGCATCCGAGCATCCCGAACGACAACGCCAGCGCGCCCGGATAGGCGTGGAAGAACGGCTTCTTTTCGATCGGATCGACCTGCAGCGCGGCGACGTAGCCGCGAGGGACTTTCAGAACGCCATCTGCGTTGAAGCGGACTTTGCAGATGCCGTTGAGCCCGTTGAGGATCTTGCAGCGGTGGCCGCACGAGTAGCAGCGAACCGCTTTGTTCTCGAGCGTGTCCACCAGCTCCGGAGCCGCGTCGGTGGTCCTCTTCGCGAGGATCTCTCCGAGCGTGATTTGCTGTTCAGTCAGTTGCGGCATTGGGTCGTAAACATTTTCCGGCGTTGCGGTATTGCGATCGCCAGGTAGCAGACCACGGCCAGAACCGCGCCGGCAATCGAGTCGATCAGATAATGCCAGCCGGTGATCACCGAGCCTAGAAAAATGATCAACGTGATGAGGCCGAACAGCAGTCGCCACCGGCCGCGCATCCACAGCGTGACCAGCACTCCGAAAGCCACGTGAAGGCTCGGGAAGGCCGCAATTCCGAGCAGGATGTTGACCTGCTGATTGTGTAATACATGCTGATAATTGTTCATGAGAACACGTTGTAGTTGCTGGGTGTTGGTCAGCATCGCCGACAGCGGCAGCCACACGCTCGGGAAGCGATATGCCGGTCCCAGCGATGGGATGAGCATGTACAACCACGCACCGGCGAGCCACATCAGCGTGTTCGAGTTCGCGAAGCCGATGCGCAGACGCTCATCGCGCTCGGAGAGAAAGTAGATCGACGCGATGTTGAGACTCGCGATGAAGACGTTGGCGTACGTCCAGTCGAAGAATCGCAGCGAAGTCGAAAAGAGATCGAGGAAGAAGATGTTCGGCGAGTGGCCGAGAAATATTGAGCGATCGATGCTCCATAGCTCGCTGTCGAAGAGCTGCGGATGAAGAAGCGGCACCGAGAGCTTGATCCAGCCGTAGACGTGGACCGACAGCGCGCTGAAAAGAATGATGCGGACGGAATCCGCGATCCAGCGGCGCGACCGAATCACGCTGACGTATTCCGATCGCCGCGCGCGCGCAACCGCCATGCGGATGCCGATACCAATCAGGGCCTGCACGGCGAAGGCCGGCACGAGCGCGAGCAGCGTCATGAGAATCGTCAACAGCGGAGCGTGCGTAATCCGCCATAGAAGCATCTGGATGATCACGAAATTTACGACCGTGAAGATCTCGAAGAAGTACGGCCGCCGCATTACGGTTTGGCCGGCGAAAGATCGGCCGGCAGAAAATAAAGCGCGACCGCGATGATCGAGTAGACGGCCAGCAACTGGATGCCCTCATACCAGTTCGTTTCGCCGTCCATGACGAGGTACGCAAAAATCGCGACGGCCAGGCCGACCGCAAGAATCTCGAATGGCGAGAAGAGCAGATCGAGCGGATGGCCCAGCAGATACGAGAGAAACACGAGCAGCGGCGTAACGAAGAGAGCGATCTGCACGCTCGACTGCATCGAGATGTTGAGCGCGGTGTCCATCTGATTTCGGACCGCGAGAAAAACCGCGGTCGAATGTTCGGCGGCATTGCCGACGATCGCCAGAACGACGAATCCGAGGAAGACGCTGTTCATGCCCCACGCCCGCCCCGCCTCCCCCACCGAATCCACCAGCCCCTCGGCCACCACCGCCATGATCGCGCTCACGATGACGAGCACCGTAATCGCTTTGCGCACGCTCCATCGCTCCTCCGGCGGGGGTGGTTCGGTGACTGCCCCGAGAACGTTGCGATGTGTCTTGAACGCGAAATAGAGGCCGAGGATGTACGAGATCAGAAGGATGATGGAGGTGCCGATCGAAACCTGATGGATCAGCTCGGGATGATGCGCGCGGATCGCGGTGCGAAAAAAAAGCGCCGGGACGAGTGCTGCGCTGACCGCGAGAATCAATTGTCCCGCCTGCGACTCCGCGGCCAGCGCGTTGAATTTCACCGTTTCGCGCTTCCATCCGCCGGCCACCATCGAGAGTCCCGCGACGAAAAGTAAATTGCCCACCACTGATCCGCTGAACGAAGCGCGCACGACGCCAGGCAGTCCGGCGCGTATCGCGAAAAGGGCGATGATCAGCTCCGCGAGGTTGCCGAACGTCGCGTTGAAGAGCGCCCCGTAAGTCGCTCCCATGCGATGCGCGAGCTGCTCGGTGCTGAGACCGATCCACGCCGCCAGCGGAAGCACGGCCAGGCAGGCGAAGATGAACAGCAGCACCGGATTGCGGTGCGTGAACTGGAAAAAAATCGCGACCGGGATCATCGCGTAGAGGACGTAACTCGCGCCGCGCTTCACTCGGGCAGTTTACACTCCGCCGCATGATCAATCTCTCGATCGAGAACGGCATCGCGACGATCATGCTCAACCGGCCGGAGAAGCTGAACGCGTTCAGCGGGACGATGCGCGAGGATTTGCTGCAAGCGTTGCGGCAGGCCGCTGACAACTCCGCATGTCGCGTCGTCGTCATCACCGGCGCGGGACGCGCGTTCTGCGCCGGCGGCGACGTCGAGTTCATGCACGGCCTGCAACAGCACCGCGACTCCGACGCGTTCGGAAAATTGCTCGACGCAGGCGCAAGCATCGTGATGCAGATCGTCGAGATGCCCAAGCCGGTGATCGCGTCGATCAACGGAATCGCGGCCGGCGCAGGATGCAATCTCGCGCTGGCGTGCGATTACCGGATCGCATCGGAAAGCGCGAAGCTCGGCGAGACCTTCGTTCGCATCGGCCTGCACCCCGATTGGGGCGGCACATGGCTGCTGCCGCGACTAGTCGGCCGCAGCGTTGCATTCGAATTGATGGCCACCGGTCGAATGGTCGACGCTGCGGAGGCTTTGCGGATCGGAATGATCGACCGCATCGCCGCCGACCTGGCCGCAGAAACGCGCTCGCTGGCATCCGCGATTGCCGAAGCGCCGGCCGCGGTCGTAGGCGACATCAAACGCGCTTTTGCGCGCTCGGCGAACAACGATCTCGGCGCACAGTTGTGGCTCGAGCGCGAGAATCAACTGCGCGCGTTTCTTTCGACTGAGGCCGCGGCCCGCATTGCGGCATTCGTGGAGAAGCGTTAGCGGCTGCGCGCGATCACGAGCGTTTGGTCGTCGTTCTGCGCTGCGGCGCCGACGAAGGCATCGACAGCAGCCGCGATTCGATCGCGCAGCTCCGGAGCCGCGCACGATGGTCGCAGCAGCGCTTCGAGTCGGTCACTGCCGAATTCCTGTTCGTCGACGTTCTCCGCTTCGGTGATCCCGTCGCTGTAGAGAACGACCGTCGAGCCGTTCGGAAAGGGGCGCGTCTGCGTCATGTACTTCGATTGCGCCAGCATGCCGATGGGCAGACCGTGCGATTTCAGCGTGTCGACCTGATCGCCGAGAAGAACGTAACCGGGATTGTGTCCGGCGTTGACGTATTCGAGCGTCTCCGCTTCGCGATCGATCGACGCGATGATGAACGTGATGAACTTGTTTTCCGCCGACCAGCGATGGATGTGGCGATTGAGCTCGGTGGCAACTTCTCCGAGCTCGCGCCCTTCGCGCACGAGAAGCTGCACGGCCGCGTGCAGCGCCGACACGAGAAGCGCCGCCGGCATCGATTTTCCAGACACGTCGGCAACCAGCATGGTGACGCCGTTTTCGCGCTCGAAGAATGCGTGGTAATCGCCGCCGACCTGTTTTGCCGGCCGCGAGAGTGCCGAGATCTCGACATTCTCGATGTGCGGAATCGACTTCGGGAGAATGTCGCGCTGGATCGTGGCGGCCAGCTCCAGCTCCCGCTGCATCACCTGCTTCTCCAGCGCGTCGCGATGCAGGCGCGCGTTCTCGAGCGCGATGCCGACCTGATTCGCGAACAGCGACAGAAGGCGCATCTCGTTCGGCTCGAACGGACCGATGCCGCCTTCGCGCATTTCGCGATCGGCAGCCACGAGCACGCCGATGATCTGGTTGTTGCCGTTGACCGGAACGGCGACGACCGTTCCGCCTTCCATGCTGATCGGCTCTCCAGTCTCGAAGAGACGCTGCAGATCGGCTGCACCGACCGGCATCTCACCGAAGGCGCGGTAAGGCTTGAATCCGTCGCCTTCGCGAAGGAAGAGCGCGGCGCGGCGCGCATTTGTCAGCGAGATCATTCGGAAGAGCACTTCGTCCGCCAACTCGTCAATGTTGAGCGTTCCCGCGATCGAGAGTCCGATGTCGTACAGCGACTCGAGCTCCCACAGCCGGTATTTGAGTTGAAAATCGCCCTCACGTGCCTCCTGCGAAAGCCGCTGATTCGAGATCACGGTCGCCACGAACGCCCCGGCCGTGCGCACGACTTCGAGGTCTTCCTCGGAGTATTCGCCGCCGGTCAGCGCCAGCACGCCGACGTTGTCGCGGCCGCACCGAAGTGGAACGAGAACGCGATCGGTCCCCGCGATCAGCTCCGCGGGCGGATCGCGGTCGAGGATCTCCGGCGCGACAAACCTGGGACTCTTGGCGACCAGCCGCAAATGTGCATCGCGATCGCGAAGGTAGATCGCACCTTGCTCGAATGGCGTGTGCCGCGTGAATGCTTCGAGGATCGCATCGCCGTGCGCCGCGGTCCGCTCCAGGTGTTGCAGATCGTGAATGAAGTCGGCGAAGCGGCGGACGATGGGCATGGCTGGATTCTATGCGGTTGCCGGGTTGCCCGGTTGCCGTGTTGCCGCGGCAACTCGGTAACCAGGTAAACCCGGCAACCTACAAGCCCAGTTCCCTGGACGCCGCCTCTTCATTCTCGAAAATCGAGGCGTAATTCGCGAGCCCCATGATCTGAAATGTCTTGTGGATGACGGGGGTGAGGCAGCAGAACGCGATCTTGCCTCCCTTGTCCATCATCTTCTCGATGATCTCGATCAGGATGCTGATGCCGATGGAATTGACGATCTTGGTCTCGCGCAAGTTGAGCAGCAGCGTGCGCACCCCGTCGTCCATCAGCTCGTAAGCGCGATTCGCGATTTCCTCGCCACCGACATTGTTGATGTAGCCCTTGGTGTAGAGGACAGCGCCCTGCGGTTTCCGTTCGACTGCCACTTTCAATTCCTCAGTCATGACTTCTTCTCGTATTTCACCATGTGGATCGTCGTGCCGCCATTCTTCGTGGTGGAGATATCGACCTCGTCCATATGCAATTCGATCAGCTGTAGTCCTCGGCCGCGCTTATGTGGCGTGCCGGGAGCCGTACGACGCGAGCGAGCTTCCTCCGGATCGAATCCTCTGCCGTGGTCCGTGACCCAGATGTCGATCCTGCTGCCGTCGTCCTGGGAAGTGCCGAGGAATCTTAAATAGATGCGGTTGTCGGCGCAACCGGAGTGCTCCCGCGCATTGATGCAGGCCTCGATCACGGCGTGCATCATTTCATCGACGTGCTCCGAGCTCATCCCCATTTCGCGCGCAAGGTTCCCGACCGCCCGCGCGGCGGCGGTTTCGATGTCGGGAACCATCGGGAGCGTCAACTCCATCTGCCGCTCGGCGGTCGTGGTCATGGATTCGAAATCCTGAACTGCGGAGCGATCAGAAGGCGAGGAAAAGGGCAACCGCAGACTTGATCCAAAGCGGGATCTGTCCGAGCTGCTCGAGAGCCAGAAGGGCAAACGTGTTGATCGCCAGCACCATGGGCAGCGCGTAGGAAGAAGTGACTGCGGTAAGAGCGGTGCTTCGCGTTTCTGCGATATTGTTCATGGTGTCCCCCCTCTGTCGGGCCACCTCTATCGCAACGCGACTGCCACGGCGTCAGACTGTACGAATACACTTCTAAGCCTCTGAGACTATGAAGTTTAACCAAAATTGGCTCAAGTGTGGAAAATTGACCGTGTGTGGCAAATTGGGACATATTGTGGTGACGCTCGTCACAGTCTGCCGCAACTCCCATGGTCTTAGATAGTTGTCAGTGAATGCCCCAATTTTCCACATCTGGGGCATTTTGCGCCAGCGATTCGCGCATCCTGTAGAGGGTCTTTCGATCGATGCCGAGGATCCTGGCGGCTTTCGACATGTTGCCGCCCGTGAAGGCCAGAACCCGGGCGACGTACCGACGCTCGAGCTCGTTGAGTTTCGGGAAATCGGCAGAGAGCTCGGCTCCGGTTACGGTCGAAGGCCCCTCCGGCAGAAGCAGGTCGCCCGAGTCGATCACCGGATCCGTCGTCAGCGCGAGCGCTCCTTCGATCAAATTCTCGAGCTCACGGACATTGCCGGCGAATGGATATCGCATGATTTTCTGCAGAGCGTCCTGCGTGATGCGCACGTCGCGCAGGCCTTCGCGCTTGCCGTATTTGTCCAGGAAGAAGCGCACGAGCTTCGGGATGTCTTCTCTGCGGTCGCGCAGCGGCGGCAGCACGATCTCCACGACCCGCAGGCGGTAGTAGAGGTCCTGGCGGAATTCGTTCCGTTCGATCATCTCCTCCAGCGACCGGTGCGTGGCAGAGAGGATGCGCACATCGATCGGGATTCGGCGGCGACCGCCGAGCTTCTCGATCTCGCGCTCCTGGAGAACGCGCAACAGTTTCGCCTGCAGCGCGATCGCAATGTCGCCGACTTCATCGAGAAAAACCGTTCCGCCACGCGCCAGCTCGAACTTACCCGGACGCGCTTCGACTCCGGTTGCGACTCCACGCTCGATGCCGAAGAGCTCCGATTCGAGGAGCGTTTCCGGCAGCGCGGCGCAGTTGATCGCGACGAATGGTCCGTCCTTGCGCGGAGAATTTCCGTGAATCAGCCGCGCGACCATTTCCTTGCCCGTTCCCGATTCTCCGCGAATGAGCACGCTGGCCTGACTGTCGGCGACCCGCGCGACGAGATCGATCACGCGCTGCATCTTCGGCGAGTCGCCGACCATCAATCGATCGGAGTACTCGCGCAGCATCCGCTGCTTGAGGTTGCGATTCTCATCCTGCAGCGACTCGCGGATGACGTCGAGGCGGTGGTAGTTGCGGGTGTTGTCGATCGCCGCGGCGCCAATGGCCGCCAGCGACGAGAGAAAACGCAGGTCGTCCTCGACGAAGCTGCCTCGCTTCGCGCCGCGCTCTTCTTTTCCGCCGACGCCGAGGATGCCGACGACGTTTTCGCCGGCGATCATCGGCGCGATCAGCAGATCGCTCGACGGTCCGTCGAGAAACTTCGGTACGGACACGGAGATCGGCTGATGCGAGCCGAGCACCTGCTTCACCGGCGGCTCGCTCAGGATCGCATTGGACGGCGTCGGCAGGTCGATTCCGAAAGTGTAGAGGTGCTGGACGTTGAGCCTCTCATCGAGCGAGAAGACGAAGCCGATCATCGCGTCGAGGACTGCCACTGCGCGCTGCATCAGCTCTTCGAGCAGGTCGCCCTCCGGCCGAAGCGTGTTCAGCGCACGACCGACGTCGTACAGCGCTTCGAGCTGCAGAAGCTTGCGCCGGAGGTCAAAGTTGCTCTGCGGCACTCAGTCCTTTCCGGTCGCCTTCCTGCACTCGCCGAGGAGGAAGTCGCAGTTCCATGCGTCGTAGAACGGCTTATCGAGGCCATAGATTCTGATGAGAAGCGCCGACGCCTCATCGAACCGGCCGCGTTTCATTTCCGTACGCGCCAGGAAGTAGATCGCATGCAGCGTTTGCGCGTCCTTCTGGCCCTTTTCGAGGATCGTCTGGAATCCCGCCGCGGCGTCCGCGAAATTGCGACGCTGATACGCGCAAAGCGCTTTACCGTAGTCGTCGGTCGCGCCACAGGTGGATGGCGGCCCGGCCTGCGCGGTGGCGACGAGCAGTGCGAGAATGAACGCCAGTCGCATCAAATCATTGTATGAGACTCGGCATCATCGGCGGCGGACGGGCCGCCTGGGCATTCGGGTCGACGTGGCGTCGGATCGGCTGGCCGCTCGCCGGAATCGCGCTTCGATCGGATGACGAAATCGCGCGATTGCTTCAGGTGCCGAAGCGAGCCGCGTCCGAGCTGGCAGCCGATTCCGAGCTCGTCCTCATCGCGGTCAGCGACCGCGCCATCGATGAGGTTGCGGCATCGATCCCGAAGACCAATGCGGTCATTTTCCATCCGAGCGGAATCGCGACCGCGGTCCGCGGGGGATTCTCACTCCATCCTCTCGAGTCGCTGCCACCGGTCGGCGAGCCGTCGGATCTCAAAGGCGCGTTGCTCGTGTTCGAGGGCGCCCATCGGGCAGTCGCGGAGCGCATCGCCGATGCCGCCGGCGCGCGTCTCGCCGAAATCGCACCGCAACAGAAGGTCCTCTACCACGCTGCGGCAGTCTTCGGATCGAACTATGTCGCCGCGCTTCTCGACATCGCCCAGGAGCTGATCGGAATCGAGAACGCGCGCGAGGATCTCGCGAAACTGGCCGATTCGGCCATCCGAAACTGGCGCGCGCATACGGATTCCCGCCGCTTCACCGGCCCGGCAGCCCGAGGCGATCAGGAGGTGCTCGAGCGGCATCTGGCGGCACTCGCCGACCACCCGCAAGTTGCAGAGATTTACCGACTTCTGGCCGAGCGGATTCTTGCGAGCGCGAAGTAGCGGGTGCTACCATCGACGCCCCGGTTGATTCGGAGATCCGATGGTCTTCTTTAACTACGCCACGATGCAGATGGCCGCCAAGATCGTCTACTACGGTCCAGGCCTGTGCGGGAAGACGACCAATCTCCACTACATCTACGCGAAGACCTCACCGCAAAGCCGCGGCGAGATGGTCAGCCTCGAAACGGAGACCGATCGCACGCTTTTCTTCGATCTCCTCCCCATCGACGTCGGCGTGATCGGCGGATTCAAAACACGCCTGCAGCTCTACACGATCCCCGGACAGGTCTTCTACAACACGACCCGCAAGCTCGTGTTGAAGGGGGTCGACGGACTGGTGTTCGTGGCGGACTCGCAGATGGCGATGCAGGACGCCAACGGCGAGAGTTTCCACAACCTCCGCGAGAATCTCGCCGAAATCGGACTGAAGCTCGAGGACATCCCGTTGGTGATCCAGCTGAACAAGCGCGACCTTCCGAATGTCGCACCGGCCGACGAGATGATCGCGCGGCTCGATCCCGACGGGAAATACGGAAACATGGAATCGATCGCCGCCACTGGCGTTGGCGTTTTCGAAACGCTCAAGCTGATCTCGAAGCTCACGCTGCGCACGTTGCGGAGCCGCATGACGGGCGACGATGTCAAGACTGGTCCTCGCGTTGCGGCACAGGTCGCGACGTTTCGCGTGAAGGGGCAGCCTCAATCGAATACCGCCAAGACAGCGCCCATCGCCGCCGTTGGCTCCGTGGCTGTCGAGATGGAAGACGAAGTCGAAGAAACCGAAGCATCGGAAGAAGTCGCGCATTCCGCGCCCGCCCGTCAGGCATTTTCAGACAGCACTCTCGCAAAGACCGCGGATCTCGACGCTCGGATCATCTCCGATGTCCCCGTCGCTTCACCGGTGTCGCCCGCCGCCGAGCCGGACATCAGTTTCAGTCAGACCGACAAGGTGTCGAAGGAACCCAAAGTCAAACACGTCAAGGTCCGCTCGTCGGTCGACATCATGGCCGAGCTCGAGGCGCTACGAAAACGCGCGACGCAGACGCCGCCCAAACCGCCCAGGAAAGAAGTCTCGCCGCTTTCCGCGCTTCTGAAAACGCGCGACGTGCAGAAGAGCATCAGCCTCAAGGTGAATCCCGACACGCTCGCAAAAACGAAGTCCGTCCGCGTTGCGGTATCCTTTGAGAACAACGATGGCGTCGTCCAGCATCAGGAGCAGTCGATCGATGTCGATACGTCCGACGCGCACTCGCTGACGGTCAACCTCAAGATCAATTCGTAACGGGGCGGGAGGTGGCGATGAGAGAAGCCCGATGGGCGATTCTGGCATTCGCGGTGTGTGGATGTGCGACGCATCCCATCCCTGCACCCCCAACCGATGTGGCACAGACGCTCCTGTCGGTGCCTGTTGTCCGATCCGCCGATGTATTCGCTGTTCCGCCGCCGCCACCGGTCCTCGATCTCCCGATTCCTGATCATCATTCAATCCACAGCGCAGTCACGCTCTTCACGACCGAGATGCGTTCGGACATTCAGCAGTCGCTCATTCGCTCCGCGCAATATCGGAAGCTGATCGATCGCGTTCTCGATGAATACAAACTGCCGAAGGCGCTGGCGTATCTGCCGGTCATCGAGAGCGCCTATCTGCCGCGGCTCACGTCGCGCGCCGGAGCGCACGGCATCTGGCAATTCATGCCTGAGACCGCGCGCGAATACGGATTGCGCGTCGACTGGTGGATCGACGAGCGCGCAGATCCGGACCTCTCCACGCGCGCAGCGGCCAACTATCTCAAGGACCTTTATCGCGAATTTCGCGACTGGCCGCTGGCGCTGGCGGCGTACAACGCCGGCTCCGGGCGCATTCATCGCGCGCTCGGTGAAACCGGATCGACGAGCTTCTGGAGCCTGATGGAAATGTCGGCGATTCCTCGCGAGACACGCGGCTACGTCCCGACGTTTTACGCCGCGATTCTCATCGCCGGTGATCCTGCCGCGTACGGATTCCGCGTCGCCGATCCGATCGACGCCGATGTCAGGCGCGTCGAAGTCGAAGGGCCGCTATCGCTGCGCTTCATCGCGCAGACGGCAAATATCGACTACAGCGTGCTGCGCGATCTGAATCCCGCGCTGCGTCACGGAATCGTTCCGCCCGGAACGACGAGCATTCGCGTTCCGAGCGTCGCGGTCGCGACGATCGAAGCGCGCGCTGCGACGCTGAAGAATGAGGACAGGATCGTCACCGTCTGCGCGTACAGAGTGCGAAGCGGTGACAGCATCAACAAACTCGCGCGCGCCCTCGGCGTCGAACGCAAGACGATTCGCGCCATGAACGGTCTGGGCGAAAGGGCGAAACTTCGCCGCGGCGAGTCGATCTATCTTCCGGTTCGTGCGCATGCGCTGTCGGCGGGAGGAATGTAGACTGCGCGGATGCGCCGCGCTCTGTTTCTTTTCCTGATCGCAACACCGCTCCTCGCCCGCGTCCAACGCGTCGACGTCACCCGCTCCGACCTCGGTCCACACTTCGAAAAGCTGGTGGGCAAGGTCTACTTCGCGGTCGATCCGAAAAATCCGCACAACGCGATCATCGCCGATCTGGACAAGGCCCCGCGCAACGCAGCCGGCGAGGTCGAATTCTCCGCCGATCTGTACGTGATCCGCCCGAAGACGAATCGCAATGACACGCTGTTCGTCGAGATTTCGAATCGCGGAGGGAAAGCATTCCTCGCGAATCTCGATCCTGCGAGCGAAGCCGATATTCGCGATCGATTTCTGTTCGACCGCGGCTACACGGTGGCGTGGATTGGCTGGCAGTTCGATGTGCGCCCTGAACCGAATCGCGTCCGGCTTTACGCGCCGATTGCGCCGGGAATCACGGGCGAAGCGCGCTCGGATTTCGTGGTCGCGAAGAAAGTCGACGAACATCCGGTCGGACACATGATTCAGGGCACGATCGGCGGCACCGGCTATCCCGCCGCAGACATCAACGAACGTGCGGCGACGCTCACCGAACGCGAAGCGCCAACCGCGCGGCGGCGCACAATTCCGAGGAAACAGTGGCGCTTCAAAGACGCAACGACCATCATGCTCGACGGCGGATTCGTCCCCGGAAAAATCTACGAAGTGATTTACACCGCCAAAGATCCGGCGATCGTCGGATGCGGTCTGGCCGCCGTTCGCGATTTCGTTGCCTACAGCAAATACGATCCGAAAGCAGAGACCGCATCGCAGCGCGCGTACGGATTCGGCATTTCACAGAGCGGCCGGTTTCTCCGGCATTTCGTGTATGAAGGCTTCAACGCCGACGAGCAGGGCCGCCAGGTTTTCGACGCGATCGATGCCCACGTTGCCGGCGCGGGCCGCGGAAACTTCAACCACCGATTCGCGCAGCCTTCGCGCGATGCGCAGCCGCTTTCGCCGCTGTTCTATCGCGTCGATCTGTTCCCGTTCGCCGATCTGCCAACGACCGATCCGCTCAGCGGCAAGAGCGAAGGCCTTCTCGATCGCGCCACCGCGGAAAAAGTGGTACCCAAAATCTTTTATACAAATACGTCATATGAATATTGGTCGCGCGGTGAATCGCTCTGCCACACGACGCCCGACGGAACCCGCGACGTGCCGCTTCCCGACACCTCGCGCATCTACTTCATCGCAGGAACGGCTCACGTTCCGGGTCCGTTTCCGCCACAAAAGCGCGAGGGCCAGAATCTCGATAATCCAAGCAACTACTGGGCGCCGCTGCATGCTTTGTTCGAAGCGCTCGACGCCTGGGTGCGCAACGGAATCGAGCCGCCGCCCAGCCGCTATCCGCATATCAGCGACGGCACGCTCGTCCCCGCGGCGCAGCTCGCGGTGAAATTTCCGGTCATGCCGTACCAGCCCTACAAACTCGATCTCGGCGGCGAGCCGCCGAGAGTCCTCGGCAACTATCCTGCGCTGGTGCCGCAGGTCGGCGCAGATGGAAACGAGACGTCCGGCATTCGATCGCCACGTGTCACGGTCCCGCTTGCGACGTACACCGGATGGAACCTGCGCGACGCGTCTGTCGGATTTCCGGAGGCGCGCCAGAGTTTCACGGGATCGTTCATTCCGTTCACGCCGGCTCGGATTCTCGAGATCTATCACGACGCCTACGATTACCTCGGCCGTTGCGCGGTCGCCGCAATGCGGCTGATCGATGAGCGGTTCCTCGTTCCGGAAGAGCTCAACCCGACGCTCAAGGCCGCGGAGCGGGACTGGCTATACGCTTTGGAAGGCGAACGATGAACGTCGCCCCTTCCCCCGGCTTACTCTCGACGTCGATCGATCCTGCGTGCTGCAGGATCAAATGCTTCGTGATCGAGAGACCGAGACCGCTGCCGGGGATCTCCTGCGAGCGGCTCTTGTCGATGCGATAGAAGCGACGAAAAATATTCGAGCGCTCCGACTCCGGGATGCCATCGCCGTGATCGGTGATGCGGACCACGCCGGCGTCGGCTTCGTCGATCACCTCCACTGCGACCTCGCGGGCGTCTCCGCCGTACTTGATCGCGTTGTCGAGCAGATTCGCGAAGGCCTGCTGGATCCGCAAAGCATCGCCGCAGATCACGGCCTGCCCTTCGACCGAGAATCGGATGCGATGCTGCGCTGCCTGTTCCGCGAAGTCTTCGCAAAGATCGTCGATCATGCGGCGCAGATCGACGCTGCGGAACTCGAGCGAGACATCGCCCGCTTCGATGCGGCTCAGCTCCGACAGATCTTCCACGAGTCGTTCGAGGCGAAGAAGCTGACGCGCCATGATGCGTCGCAACTGCTGATCTTCTTCGGCCGAAAGATCCGCGTTGGTCTCGAAGGTCTCGACGGCCGAACGCAATCCGGCGAGCGGCGTTCGCACCTCGTGCGAAAAATCGGAGATGAAATTCCGCCGGATCCGTTCCAGCCGTTCGGTGCTTGTGACATCGATGAACAACGCCGCCGCCGCGATCCCCTCGGATGCCACCGGAAGCGCGCGCATCTCGATCTTCTTGTCGGCGATTCCGGATCGCACGGATAAATGCTCGGTCGATTCTTCACCTGCGATGGCGCGATCGAACGCGTCGAAGATGTGCGAGACCCGCAACACTTCGCTCAGAGGCTTGCCGAGGACGGAACCCTGGATCGAGAACAACTCGAGAAATCGGCGGTTCGCGAGGATGATCCGGTGGTCGCGGTTGACTGCCAGCAGACCTTCACCGAGACCCTCCAGCATCTGCAGGTTGGCAATGCGCTGCCAGTGCAGTGCCTCGAGCTGTGAAACGAGCTGCCCGCGCTCGCGGTCGCTGGTCTCCAATTGCGCTTCGAGCGCGCGGATCCGCTGCATCGCCAGCCAGACGGCCGCGATGAGAAGAATTACCGCGGCCGTCGCGATGATCATTCCTGGGGTGGATCGTAGCGATAACCGAACCCAACGACGGTAGCGATGCGCTGCGGTCCGATTTTTTTTCGAAGGTTGCGGATGTGCGCATCGACGGTCCGCGTCTCCACCTCATCCGACA
This sequence comes from Acidobacteriota bacterium, assembly GCA_030948915.1. GTDB lineage: Bacteria > Acidobacteriota > Thermoanaerobaculia > Gp7-AA8 > Gp7-AA8 > Gp7-AA10. The sequence continues at coordinate 63,288 of JALYZI010000115.1, read as the reverse complement.
TGTGCCATACCTCGGACAGGATGCGGTCGCGCGAGATGACGGCCGAGCGATTGCGCACCAGCAGCCACAGCAGTTCGAATTCCTTCTTGGCGAGCTTGATCTCCTCGCCGTGCCGATAAACGCGAAGAGATTTCTCGTCGATCTTCAACTCGGGATCCTGATAGACGCCGGCGTCCCCGGCCGGAACGCGCGCGCGGCGCCAGATGGCCGCCACGCGGGCGACCAGCTCGCGGACGCTGAACGGCTTGGTGAGGTAATCGTCGGCCCCGAGCTCGAGACCGGTGATGCGATCGCGTTCGGATCCGCGGGCCGTCAGCATCAGAATCGGGATGGTAGCAGTGGCGGGCTCGCGCCGAAGCTCGCGACAGATCGTCAGGCCATCGAGGTCCGGCAGATTCAGATCGAGGATGACGAAGTCGAATCCTCCGCGCTGCAGCGCCGCCAGGGCGTCGTTGCCGCTGCTGAAATGCGTGACGGTGTAGCCCTCGCGCTCCAGGTTCAGACGAATCGTGAATGCGATATCGGAATCGTCTTCGACGAGCGCAATATGTTTCATGCGTCAGGCGCGACGCCGGCGTGCTTGATCATCTTTCCTTCCACCAGATACACGACCATCTCGCAAATGTTGGTCGCGCCGTCGGCCATCCGTTCGAAGTATTTTCCGGTGAAGGTCAGCCTTATCGCGCGCGAGATATTGCGCGGATCTTCCAGCATGTACGTCAGTAGCTCGCGGAACGACTCCTCCGTCTGCTGATCGACGCTGTCGTCCTGCCGGATCACCTGCCGCGCCAGCACGGCATCGCCGCGCACGAAGGCGTCGAGCGCCTGGCGGACCATCGCCTGCGCGTCCTGAGCGAGCCGCGGGATCGCGTGCATCGGCTTGAGCGGCGGCTCGCCATTGAGCTCGATCACGCGCTCGCAGACGTCCTGGGCAAGATCCGCGATGCGTTCGAGCTCCGGTGTGATCTTCATGATGGCGGCCACGAATCGGAGGTCGACGGCCGCCGGCTGCATCTTCGCGATGAGCTCGAGAGTGCGCCGGTCGATTTCCAGCTCCATCTGATCGATGCGGTTGTCGTTGGCGATGACGGCGTCGGCCAGCGCAGTGTCGCGCTCGAGAAGCGCGCGGATCGACTGGCTGATCGCGTCCTCGACCATGGCGCCCATGCGCAGCAGAAGGTCTTTGAGATCTTCGATGTCGCGATCGAAATGTCTTTGCATAAGAAAAGTCCTGAGTCCTGAGTCCTGTGTGTTATCCAAATCTCCCGGTTACGTAGTCCTCAGTCATTTTTTCTCTTGGGTTCATGAAGATCGTTTTCGTGTCGGAGTATTCGACGAGCCGGCCTAACATGAAAAACGCCGTGCGGTCCGAGACGCGCGCCGCCTGCTGCATGTTGTGCGTGACGATGACGATCGTGTAGTTGACCTTCAGGTCCCAGATGAGCTCCTCGATCTTGGTGGTGGCGATCGGATCGAGCGCCGAGGCCGGCTCGTCCATCAGCAGGACCTCCGGATCGACTGCCAGAGCGCGCGCGATGCAGAGACGTTGCTGCTGACCGCCGGAGAGCGCGAATGCGCTGTCGTGCAGGCGATCTTTGACCTCGTCCCACAACGCGGCTCGAATCAATGACTTCTCGACCAGTGCGTTCAACTCGCGCTTGTTGCGCATGCCGCCGATGCGCGGCCCGTACGCGATGTTGTCGTAAATCGACTTCGGAAAAGGATTCGATTTCTGAAACACCATGCCGACGCGGCGCCGCAGCGCGACCACGTCGGTATCGGATCCGTAGATGTCGCGGCCATCGATCGCGATCGCTCCCCTGGCGTGTGCGTCGGGGATGATGTCGTTCATCCGGTTGATCGACCGGATGAATGTCGACTTGCCGCAACCGGAAGGTCCGATGAGCGCGGTGACCTGACGGTCGGGAATGTCGAGCGAAATGCCGTGCAGCACCTTGGCGGATCCGTAATAGAAATCGAAGTCGCGAACGCTGATCTTCGCGTTCGTGCTTTCGAGCGCGTCCGCCGGCGGCGCTACGGCTGAACTGAAGCGTTCCATATCAATCGTCGTCAACATTATGGTCTGTTCATTCTTTCCAGTCGCCGAACGGCGAGCCGCGCTGCGATCGAAAGCGTCAGGATGATGACCACCAGCAGAAACGCCCCCGCCCATGCCTGACGGTGCCAGTCGTCATAGGGAGAAATGGCGTACGTGAAGACCTGAACCGTGAGCGATGCGATCGGCTGCGCGATGTTCGTCGACCAGAATCGATTGTTGAATGCCGTGAAGAGCAGCGGTGCGGTTTCTCCGGCGATGCGCGCCGTCGCGACGAGGATGCCGGTGAGGATTCCGGGAAGGGCGGCCGGAACGATGACGCTGAAAACAGCGCGGCTGCGCGTCGCACCGAGGGCCAGCGCGCCTTCGCGCAACCCCGCGGGCACGAGCCGGATCAATTCCTCCGTCGTGCGTACGACAACTGGAATCATCAGGAGTCCGAGCGCGAAGCCACCAGCGATCGCGCTGAAACGCTTCACCGGAAGCACCACCAACCCGTAGGCGAAGATTCCGATCACGATCGACGGCACGCCGTTGAGCACATCGGCAGCGAAGCGGACGATCGACGAGAAACGCTGCTCGGGATATTCCGCCAGATGAATGCCGCAAACGCATCCGATGGGCACCGCGATCACAGAAGCGATCGCGATCAGGATCAGCGTTCCGACGATCGCGTTCGCCATCCCCCCACCCGCCTCGCCCACCGGCTTCGGCATCTGCGTGAAGAACGCCCAGTTGAGGGACGAAAAGCCCTGCTTGATGACGTAGAACAGAATCATCGCGACCGGAAGCAGCGCCAGAAGTACCGCAACGGCGCATAGCGCTTCGGCAATTGCGGAGATGATCTTTCGACGCCGCGCATTGCTCATGCAGTCGCCTTTTGTTTCGTGCTCCAGAGAAGAAAGCGGGAAATCCCGTTGATAAATATAGTGATGATAAATAGTAACAATCCGATTTCGATCAACGCGTGCAGATACAACTCGTCGGCCGCCTCGGTGAACTCATTCGCGATGACGGCCGCCATCGTGTACTGCGGAGCGAACAGCGACGGCGTGACCTGCGGGTTGTTGCCGATCACCATCGTCACCGCCATCGTCTCGCCCAGCGCGCGGCCGAGGCCGAGCATCACCGCGCCGAGGATGCCGGTCTTGCCGTAGCTGACGGCGACTTTGATCGCCTCCCATCGCGTCGCACCGAGCGCGTAGGACGCCTCGCGTTGCGCGAGCGGAACGTTCTTGAGGATCTCGCGCGCGACGGAAGACGTGAACGGAACGACCATGATCGCCAGGATGATCGCCGCCGCTCCCATTCCCACGCCGAGCGGCGGCCCGGAAAAGAGCGGAAGCTTCCGCAGTGCCGCAGGCATCAACAGCTCGAGTTTCCGGATGATCGGCGTCAAGACGAAGATGCCCCACAGTCCGTAAACGATGGACGGAATCGCGGCCAGAAGTTCGGTCAGATACGACAGAGGTTGCCGCAACATCTTCGGCGACAGCTCCGAGATGTAGATCGCGATGCCGAGCGCGATCGGCGTCGACAAAATCATCGCCAGCAGCGATGAGTACAGCGTGCCCCAGATGAACGGCAGCGCGCCGAATTCTCCTGAAACCGGGTTCCACACGCGGCCCGTCCAGAATTTCAGTCCGAACTTCGCAATCGACAGCGACGACTGGCGGAACAACTCGAAGCCGATGCCGATGACGAGCAGCAGGACGATGGCCGCGAAGATACCGGTGGTTACCCGAAAGAGTCGATCGTCCGCGGATCGGCGCATCAGAGCTGGATCTTTTGCAGCGCCTGCGTCTCGAGATCGATGACCTCTTTCGGAAGCGGCGCGTATCCGAGCGGCGACGCATCTTTCTGGCCGTCGGTGAGCGCCCACTTCATGAAGTCGACCATGACCTTACCGCGCTGTTTGTCGGTCGGATTCTGATAAAGCAGGATCCAGGTGAAGGACGAAATCGGATAAGCGCCTTTGCCGGCCGCGTTCGTAATCGACACGCGGAAATCAGCAGGCATACTGGCGGCTGCACTCGCAGCGGCAGCAGTCATCGATTCGAGCGACGCGCGGAGATACTCGCCGGCGGCATTCTGCACAGCGCCGTACGTGATCCCGTTTTGCTTCGCGTAGATCAATTCGACGTAGCCGATGGCACCCGGAATCTGGCGCACCATGCCGGTCACGCCTTCGTTTCCTTTTGCGCCCACACCCACCGGCCATTTGACTGAAGTCGCAACGCCGACTCTCTGCTTGAACTCCGGCGAAACCTTCGAGAGGAAATCGCAGAAAATGTAGTTCGTCCCCGACCCCTCGGAGCGATGCACGACCGTGATCTCGAGGTTCGGGAGCGTGACCCCCGGATTGGCCTTCCCGATCGCCGCGTCGTTCCACTTTTTCACTTTGCCGAGGTAGATGTCGGCCAGGAGAGGGCCGCTGAATTTCAGTTCCGCGGTCACGTTGGGCACGTTGTACGCCGGCACTACGGCGCCCAGAACAGTCGGGAAATGCAGGACCGGTCCAGGCGCGCCTTTCAGCTGTTCGTCAGTCATCGGGCCGTCGGTCGCGCCGAAGAAAACCGTCTGCGCCGTCATTTGCTTGATGCCGCCGCCCGAGCCGATCGATTGATAGTTGATCAGGATTTCGGGATGAATCTTGTTGTAGTCGCTGAACCATTTCGAATAGATCGGATACGGGAACGTCGCGCCGGCGCCGTTGATGGTGATGGGCTTCGCGTTCGGAGCGTTGCCGGCGACAGAGGGAGCTTCCGACTTGGCGCAGGCCGCGAGCACGACTGCCACCAGGGCCGCAAAGAGTTTGATTCGCATCGTTTGTTTTTCCTCGATTAGAAGTTGATGAGCGTTTTGATCTCGTAATTTGTTGTGCGGGGAGCGGCGGGCGTGATTCCTGTACGGTCCAGTGAGTCGTAGTCGAGAAGAACTGCCGAGGTGACGCCGGGCGCGAGCTTCGGCAGCCAGTACGCGACGCCGGCAATGTTGCGCTTCTGTTTCTGAAACGAGACGCTCTTGTTCGGTTTGAGATCGTCGTGGCGGAGCAGAATCTCCCAACCCCTGGCGAGCTTCGGCGTTGCCCACACCGACCATCCCGTGGCGTCGATTTGAGATGCCGCCTTGCTCACGCGATCTTTGGCCATCAGATAGTCGAATCCGGCGTTGATCGGAGCGCTTTCAAAGGTGACCTGGCCGATCGCTCGCGAGCGTTTGTCGGCGTTGGCGTAATGGTCGTCGACGATGAACCCGGTCAGCCGGAGGCCCTTCCAGATACCCCCGAGCGGAAGTGGCCGAAAGGTCCCACGCACTTCAAAACCCTTCTGATTGTTGACCTCGGCTTTGTTGTAGTTCTCGCCGTTGTACAAACCGGCGTGGACGTCGCCGTAGTTTCCCGGGTAGTTCCAATGGCCGCTGAAACCAGCGTCGGCCGAACTGAGGAATCCTGTCCGCTCCGGGAAAATAGTTCCCTGGAATCGGTAACGATAAATACTCTCGGTATAGTCTACGAAGGGCGTTTGCTGGACGCCGAAACGCAGCCACGAGCCGTGCGTCGTCCAGTCATCGAGATTGAATTGTCCGTACGCGTACTTCACGCGAAACACCTGGCTCCCCGAAATCGAGCTGGACGCGCTGGTTTCGCGGGCGATGTCGGGCGTGATGCGAAAGGCCAGCAGATGATTCAGTTGCCCGGTGATGTTGATGTACGCGCGGGTGACGTTGAATGATGAAAGCTTCACGCTGTTCTGGTCGACATCCAGGACCTCGGGCGACTCCTGATAGGTGTAATCGGCGAAGATGGTGGCGCCGATGTTGAACTTCCGTGTGTCGTCGGGCGGCGTGGAGCCGGCCGCCGGCGTGATTTGCGCGGAGGCGGTGGAAACGATGACGCCAAGAAGAATTGCAACTGCGCCGCTTTTCATGGACCCGATCCTAAGGCCGCCGCGTGGAGTTTTCCGCGGTGCGGTGTAAATTCGGAGTGCAGTGACCGCAAAGATCTCCAGAGCGCGCCGCATCGCGGCCATCGACATCGGAACGAATTCGATCCACATGATCGTGGCGGAGCTCCGCAAACAGTCCTATCGGGTGGTCGATCAGGAGAAAGAGATGGTCCAGCTGGGGCTGGGAAGTCTCGATGGCGCACCGCTCACCGACGAGGCGATCGAGCGAGCGGCGGCTGCGCTCAAGAAGATGGTCGAGATTGCGCGCGGCTGGAAGGTCAGCGAGATCATCGCGGTGGCGACCAGCGCGGTTCGCGAGGCGCCTAACCGCCGCGAATTCCTGCGGCGGATCCGCAGCGATGTCGGCGTGCGCATTCGCGTGATCTCGGGCGAAGAAGAAGCGGATTACATCTTTCGCGCGGTGCGCTCAGCGGTCGATCTCGACGGCAGCACGGCCTTGTGCATCGATGTCGGCGGCGGCAGCGTCGAGCTCATCGTCGGCACGGCATCCGAAATCTACTTCACCGCCAGCGAGCCCCTCGGCGCACTCCGGCTCGCGCAGCGCTTTCAACTGGAAGACAAGCCGGCCGACAGCGACGTCGAGGCCTGCCGGAAATTCACCGCCCGGCATCTCAGGCGCCTGCAGAAACGCATTCGTCCGATCGGGATCGACATGACGATCGGAACGTCCGGGACGATTCAGGCGCTCGCGACTCTCTCGACGGCGGCCGACGAGCCGTCGACATCCGGGCTGCGAGGGATCTCCAGAGAGGGATTGGAAGCAATCATCGATGCACTCTGCGACGCGACGGCCAAAGGACGCGTCGAGCGTTTCGCGCTCGATGAGAAGCGCGCACGCAACATTGTCGCCGGCGCCATTGTTCTGCACGAAGTGATGACGGCGCTCGACATTACGTCCCTGCTGGCCTGCCCGGTCGCAATTCGCGAAGGGATCGTCGAGAGCCGGCTGTCCGGCACACCGAGCAAGCCGGAGCGCTCGCTGCGGCGGTCCTCCGCCGGCGCGCTGGCTGAGCGCAGCGCAATCGACAAGCGTCACGCGCAGCACGTCGCACGACTCGCATTGCGGATCTTCGATCAGACCCGCGAGCTGCATGGACTGACGGATGATTGCGGAGAGCTGCTCGAACATGCAGCGCTGCTGCACGAAAGCGGGATGCACGTCAGCGACCGCGGATATCACAAGCACACGTACTATCTGATCCGGCACGCCGATCTGCGCGGATTCACCGAAGAGCAGTTGGTGGTGGTTGCCAATGTCGCGCGTTACCATCGGAAGAAACCGCCGTCGGACGATCACCCGAATCTCTCCGAGCTGAATGACGATCAGCGCGAGGAGGTCGAAAAGCTGGCGGCCATTCTTCGCATCGCGGAGGCGCTCGACCGCAGCCACCGTCAGAGCGTTCGCGACGTTGCCGTTCGCTGCAAACGCTCGGTGCGGTTCATCGTGCGCGCGCGCTCGGAAGCACGCATGGAAGTCGCCAGCGCGGCAAAGCGGGCGAGATACTTCGCGACGCTTTTCGACAAGAAGGTCCGCTTCGAGGTGTCATGAAGGGCTTCATCGTTCTGCTACGCCACGGAATCGCCGAGGATAAATCGGCGGATAAGCCCGACGCTGAGCGCAAACTGACCGAAACAGGAAAGCGGCGCATGAAGAAAATCGCGCGAAGCCTGGCGCGCGTCTTCCCGGAAGCGGAAGTGCTGCACTCGAGCCCGCTGGTGCGCGCGATCGAGACCAGCGATGCGGTCGAAAAAGCATACGGCGGCGAGCTGCACATGCAGATCACCGAGTTGCTGAAGCCGGATGCCGATGTGAAAGATTTTCGCCGCCTTCTCGCCGACATCAACGCCCAGTACGCCATCTTCGTCGGGCATGAGCCGAATCTCACCGAGATCATGCTCGATCTGACAGGCGTGCGCTCGCACTCGGCAATCGAATTGAAAAAGGGCGGTTGCTACGGAATTCGCGTCGAGGACGCGTCGGCGCATCTGGAATGGATGCTGCCACCGCGCATTCTTCGCGAAGACGAGTGAGCGCTCACGACGATGACGACGGTGGCGGGGTTGGTTTCGGCTTCCGCTTCCTGGCCTTGCGCCGGAACGTGGCGGGGCGGCGAATCATCTCGTCGTACGGCCCGAGGCGGACGGCCTCCGAGCGAGCGATCGAGATAAACGCTTCCTGACTGCGCACCGCCGGGCCATCGGTCTTGCGCCGGTGGTACGTTCCGTTCGTGTCGAGGATCCAGCTCTTGACGTTGTCGGCGAGCGAGATCGGAAGAATCTGCTGCTCGATGCGCCGCGTCAGCGCTTCGGCGCGGATCGGATACGTGACTTCGATCCGCCGGATGAAATTGCGCGGCATCCAATCGCCGCTCGAGATGTAGAACTCCGGCACGCCGGCGTTTTCGAATCGGAAGACGCGGGAATGTTCCAGGAAACGGTCGATCACTGAAACAACCTGAATGTTCTCGGCAGGAACGAGGCAACAGATTCCGCGGACGAGCAGATCGATCTTCACGCCGGCTTTAGCCGCGCGATAGAGCGCATCGATGACCGGCGTGTCGACGAGCGCGTTCATCTTGGCCGTGATGCGAGCCGGCTTGCCGTCCTTCGCGTTCTTCGTCTCGCGGTCGATCATGTCGAGGACCCACCGCTGATATGCGATGGGAGCGACGATGAAGCGACGCCACTTCAGCGGAGCGTCCGTGGCTTCGAGCAACTCCTGCACGTTGGCCACGCTGTAGCCGGTCAACAGATTCATCAACTGGCCGGCGTCGGCACCAAAGTCGGGATCGGCGGTGAAGAGATCGATGTCGGTGTAGAGACGGCCCGTGACGGCGTTGTAGTTTCCGGTCGACAGATGCACGTAGCGGCGCAAGCCGTCGGATTCGCGCCGCACGACGAGACAAACCTTGCAGTGCGTTTTCAGGCCGACCAGTCCGTAGACGACTTGCACGCCCGCTTCCTCGAGATGCCTCGCCCACGTGATGTTTTTCAACTCATCGAAACGCGCCTGCACCTCGACGACAGCGGTGACCTGCTTCCCCTTTTGCGCGGCACTCGCGAGCGCTTCGATGACCGGCGAGCCGGGATCGGTCCGATAGAGCGTTTGCTTGATGGCCTTCACGTCCGGATCGTCGGCGGCCGTCTGGACAAACTCGACGACGGAGATGAATGAGTCGTAGGGGCGATGCAGAAGAACATCGCCCTTTCGAATGATCGAAAACATGTCCTCCGACGTCGCCAGTTGCGCAGGAATGCGGGGATTGAACGGCGGATCGCGAAGCCCGGCGTAATTCGCAATCTGATAGAGGTGCATCAGATCGCCCAGCTTCAACGGGCCTGGCGCGGCGAAGACGTCCTTGATCGACGACTGCGTCTCCTCGATGAGTTGGGAAACCAGGCGTTCGTCCGAGCCGGCTTCCACTTCGAGCCAGACAACTTCCCGCCGCTCGCGTTTTCTCAACTCGCTCTCGACACTCTTGAGCAGATCCTGGACGTCTTCTTCTTTGATGGAGATGTCCGAATTGCGAATGACGCGGAAGGGAACCGACTTGCGCAGCTTCAGTCCCGGAAAAAAGCGGCCGACCAGCGAAGAGATGACATCTTCCAGCAGGACGTAACGCCCGGGGACGCCGAGGGGAACGAGACGCGGCGATTGCTCGGGGAGCTTGACGACGACCAGGTAGTTTTCGCCACGGGTCGACTCGAGCTGCAGCGCCAGGTTGAGAGCGAGGTTCGCGATGATCGGGAACGGATGCCCGGGATCGATCGCCAGCGGAGTCAGGATCGGCTCGATGTTGCGCGCGAAGTACTCCTCGATGGCTGCGCGCTCCTTCTTGGCGAGATCGCCGACACGTTCGATCTGAATGCCTTCCTTTTTCAGAAGCGGAATGAGCTGCTCGCCCAGGGAGCGGTACATCTGCTCGAGAAGGTGTCGCGCATGCTTGCGGATCTCGTCGAGCTTTTCGCTCTGGCCCGACATCAATCCGGTATCGGAAAGCTTGGCCGCCAGAAGATCGCGGACCTCGCCGACACGGATCATGAAAAACTCGTCGAGATTGTTCGAGCAGATGCTGAGAAACTTCACGCGCTCGAGAAGCGGGACCTCGGGATTCTCAGCCTCGCCGAGAACGCGTTTGTTGAACTCCAGCCAGCTCAACTCGCGATCAAACAGCGGCGTCTGCGGAACCGCGGCGATCGGAACCGGCTCCGGCACAACAGCGGTAGCGATCGTTTCCTGGGGAAGAGACATGGCGGAGCGCAATCGTAACCCTATGCGCCGGATTTCGCGAAGAACGGTATAGCATCTCGTTTCACATGAAGAAGTTACATATCAGGCTCGGCGACAAAGTCCGCCTGAAGGATTTCGATCCGGATGACACGAGCGCTGTCCCTGGCGACAAAGACGAATGCGTCGCGAAGAGCGAAAAGCTCAGCGAAAAGCTCGGCGACCTGCAGGAGCTTCTCTTCGCCGAGCACAAACACAAGCTGCTCGTCATTCTGCAGGGAATGGATACCTCGGGAAAAGACGGGACAGTCCGCCACGTGATGCGCGGAGCGAGTCCCTCGAGCGTACGCGTCGCATCATTCAAAAAGCCGACGCAAGCGGAGCTCGAGCACGACTTCCTGTGGCGCGTACATGCTCAGGTGCCGGCAGCCGGAGAAATAGTTATATTTAATCGTAGTCATTATGAAGATGTATTAGTCGTGCGTGTTCACAGCCTCGTCCCGAAGGATGTCTGGAGCAGGCGCTACCGACAGATCAATGACTTCGAAGAGATGCTGACCGAGACCGGAACGACGATCGTCAAATTCTTTCTCCACATCAGCAAGAAAGAGCAGGCGGAGCGGCTGCAGGCCCGCATCGACGACCCGACCAAGCGGTGGAAATTCGAGCGAACCGACATCGACGAGCGGAAGCTCTGGAACGACTATGAGAAGGCCTACAAGGACGCGCTCGAGAAGACATCGACGAAATGGGCGCCGTGGATCGTCGTTCCTTCCGACAAGAAATGGGTGCGCAACTACGTCGTCGCAAAGACGCTTGTCGACACCCTGGAAGGACTCGACATGCAGTATCCGAAGGTGAAACTCGACATCAGGACGGTCGACTAACCGCTCGAGTATCGATCGTTGAACCACGGCTCGGCGGTGTCGGAGTAACCGCGGCGTTCCCAGAATCCGCGGCGATTGCGATCGAGGAATTCGATCTTCCGAATCCACTTCGCGCCCTTCCACGCGTACAGCTTCGGCGTGATCATGCGGCACGGCCCGCCGTGATCGCGCGGCAATGGCTGCCCTTCCCAGGTGTGGACGAGCAGCACGTCGTCCTCGATCGCGCGTGCCAGCGGCAGGTTCGTGGTGTACGACTCGCCCGACGTGAGATCGCGATCGTAGCCGGTGCAGAGAATCCATTTCGCATCCTCTTTCGGCACCACGAGCTCGGCGAGCGTTTTGAATCTCACGCCGCGCCAGCGATTGTCGAGACGACTCCACGTCGTGACGCAATGAAAGTCACTGACGTCCTCGGCCTGCGGCAACGCCATGAATTGATCCCACGTCAGCGTCGTCGGATTCTCGACGAGACCCGCGAGCTCGAGGCGCCATTCGGCTGTTGACACCTCGGGCGATTCACTGAGGCTGAGGACGGGCCAATTGGAGACAAGATGTTGATCGACCGGGACTTTCGGGAGACCGTGGCGATTCGGTGGCCCGGATCCCTCCGGTTTCAGCCCTTCGAAACGCACGTCCAGACCGTGACCGAGTTTCTTCTGCCGCTCGATGTAGCGCATGCGGCGCTCAACGAGCGTTTCGCTCTTCTCCACGGCGACTCATGATAGGTTACGCCACCGTCTCATGAACGAGTTCCTCGATGTTCAGGCGGGCGAACGGGCGCCGCAGCGTCTGCGCCGGAAGGCGCTCGATCTGGCCGACGACGCGTTTGCAAGGCTCGACGCGATGTCGGCCGGCGACCCGAGAGCTCTTCACGACGTCCGCCGCCGTCTCAAAGAACTTCGCGCCATGGCCTCGCTCCTCGGCCAACCGGATGTGACCTTCTTCGGCGATGCCGGACGCGTGCTCTCGCCGTATCGCGATGCGAAGGCGGCGGTCGAAGCGTTCGATCGACTCCGCGATCGCTTCGCAACGGAGTGGACTCCGCGCCAGTTCCAGAGCATTCGCCGTACGCTCGTGCAAGGTTGCGCCGAGAACGTCGACGCAACGATCGTGAAGGATCTTCGAGCGGCCCTGTTTGTCGAGCGTGGACGAATCGCCGCGTGGCCGGTCGACGAGATGAAACGCGACGAACTGTGGGGCGCCATCAGACGCAGTTATCGGCGCGCGCGACGAGCGATGCGCGCGGCGCGGCAGGAGCTTTCGGCGGAGACGCTCCACGAGTGGCGGAAACGCGTGAAGATCCACTGGTATCACGCGCAGTTTTTCAGCGAAGTGAACATCGCGACGCTCGACACGGAATCCCTTCGCAGACTTTCGAGACGGCTGGGCGATCATCACGATCTCGTGATCGTCAACTCGCTTTGCGCGACGGCGCCGGACGTTTTTCGACGATGCGTCGCGATGCGTCTGCGCGAGTTGGAAGTCGAGGCGTTAACGATGGGCCGCGAGGTCTTCGCAACACGCGCGCGAAACTGGGAAGTGCGCGTTCGACTCACGGCGAGCCCGGCTGATGCGCGCGTTCGCGTGCGACCCGCCAAATCGCCCGAGCATTTCTCATCCTATTGAAATGCCCGACCCGCCCTGTTAGTTTCGGCCTCTCACGATGGCCGAAAGCAGTGACTACAAAAAAACGCTGAACCTTCCGCAGACAACCTTCCCGATGAAGGCCAATCTGCCCAACAGCGAGCCGAAGCGCCTCGCGCGCTGGACGGAGATCGATCTCTATCAGAAGATCCGCGAGAAATCAGAAGGGCGGCCGAAATTCGTTCTGCACGACGGCCCGCCATACGCCAACGGCGAGATCCACACCGGCCACGCGCTCAACAAGATCCTCAAAGACATCGTCGTGAAGTCGCGCACGATGCTCGGATTCGATTCGCCGTACGTGCCGGGTTGGGATTGCCACGGCCTTCCCATCGAGCACGAGGTGCGCAAGAAGCTCGGTTCGAAACGCCATGAAATGCCGCCCGCCGATTTTCGCCGCGCGTGCCGCGAATTCGCAACGAAGTATGTCGACATCCAGCGGAGCGATTTCATCCGCCTCGGCGTCCTCGGCGACTGGTTCAATCCGTACCTGACGATGGCATTCGATTACGAAGCCGACATCGCCGGCGCCCTCGGACGCTTCATGCAGACCGGAATGGTCTACAAAGGCCTCAAGCCGATTCTGTGGTGCTGGTACGACCAGACGGCGCTGGCCGAGGCGGAGGTGGAGTACAGCGATCACACGTCGCCGTCGATCTATGTGCGTTTCCGTCTGACCGATGAATCGGTGAAGAGTCTCGATCTTCCGATCGAGAAGTCGCTGTACGCCGTGATCTGGACGACGACGCCCTGGACGCTTCCCGCAAATCTCGCGATCGCCGTCAAGCCCGATTTCGAATACTCCGTCGTCGAATACGACGGCGCGAACTACATCATCGCGAGCCAGCTGGTGAATGCCGTCGCTCAGAAATCGGGATGGCGCGATTACCGCGTCGTCAAGATCTTCAAAGGCTCGGCGTTCGAGCACCTCAAGTATCGCCACGCCTTTCTTCCGCGCGAAGGCATCTTCGTCCTCGGCGACTACGTGACGCTCGATGCTGGAACGGGACTCGTGCACACCGCGCCCGGCCACGGCACGGACGACTTCAACACCGGCAAGCGTTACGGACTCGACATCTACACACCGGTGAATCATCGCGGCGAGTTCACCGATGACGTTCCGCTGTGGGCGGGGATGCACGTCTTCAAAGCCAATCCGCTGATCATCGAGCACCTTCGGGAGCGCGGTGCGCTCCTGTTCGCGGAAACGATCACGCACGCCTATCCGCACTGCTGGCGCTGCAAGAACCCTGTGCTGTTCCGCGCGACAGAGCAGTGGTTCATCTCGATGGAAGACAAAGGGCTGCGCGAGAAGGCGCTCGAGCAGATCCATCACGTTGTGAAGTGGTTTCCGCGATGGGGCGAAGAGCGGATGGCGGGCATGATCGAGAATCGCCCCGACTGGTGCATCTCGCGGCAGCGACTATGGGGCGTTCCGATCACGGCGCTCTATTGCGAAAAGTGCGGCGAGCCGGTGGTGTCGCCCGAGTTCTTCGAAAAGGTCACTGCGCTGTTTCGCCGCGAAGGGGCGGATGCGTGGTACGAACATCCGATCAGCGAGTTCGTGTCGGCCGATCTCCGCTGCAAATGCGGCTGCACGACCTTCAGGAAAGAGACTGACATACTCGATGTCTGGTTCGATTCGGGATGTTCGCATCTGGCGGTCTTGAAGAAGCGCCCGCAGCTCACCTGGCCGGCGGCGGTTTATCTCGAAGGTCACGATCAGCATCGCGGCTGGTTCCAGTCGTCGCTGCTCGTCGGCACAGGACTCGAAGGCCGTGCGCCGTATAACGCAGTCGTGACGTGCGGATTCATCGTCAACGAAGCCGGCGAGAAGATGTCGAAGTCGCGCGGGACGGGCGTCTCGCCGCAGGAAGTGATCAAGCAGAACGGCGCCGACATTCTGCGTCTGTGGGTGTCGATGATCGACTATCGCGACGACATGGTCTACGGCCCGCAGATCCTCGGCCGCGCTGCGGAGTCGTACCGCAAGATCAGAAATACTGCACGATATTTATTATCGAATTTGTATGACTTCGATCCTTCGCGGGATGCGGTTCCGCTCGATCAGCTGTCCGACATCGACAAATGGGCGCTGTCGCGCGCCGCGGAAGTCGTCGAGCGTTGCAAACGCGCGTACGAAGAGTACGAGTTCCACATCATCTATCATCGCGTCCTCGATTTGTGCACCGTCGATCTGTCGTCGCTTTATCTCGACATCTCGAAAGACACGACGTACTGCGAGGCGCCGGGATCGCGCGAGAGGCGCTCGGCACAGACGGCGATGTTTCACATCCTGCGCGGACTGGTTGGCGTGCTGGCACCGGTTCTCTCCTTCACGGCCGACGAGATTTACGAAGCGATGCCGGGAAAAAAGGAAGTCTCGGTCCACGTGACCGACCTTCCGCAAGTTCCGGCGGTCGGAGTCGACGTCGCGGCGTGGGACCGGCTGCTCGTTCTGCGCGAGATGGTTTCGAAAGTCCTCGAGCGGTCACGCGGCTCGGGACAAATCGGTCAGTCGCTGGAGGCCGACGTGGTGCTGCACGGCAACTTTTCACCGAAGGCGCTGACCGGCAACCTGAACGTCGATCTCGCGAAGTTCTTCATCGTGTCGCACGTCGATTTCCGGCCGCCGGACGAAGTGGCCGGCGATGTCGTCGACATCCCGGGCGTCGGCTCGATCGCCGTCACGATGGCGCCCGCGCGCGGGAAAAAGTGCGGACGCTGCTGGCAGTATCGCGAGGAAGTCGTAACGGACGGTGCGTTGTGCGCGCGGTGTGAATCGGTGATCGCCTCGCTGGCTCCGGCCGAACTTCCGACGGCGTAATTCCTGCTATCCTCTCCGCCTTTAGGAGGACGATGTGAAAGCCAAGCAAGTGAAGAAAGCCGCTGTGAAAGTGGCGAAGCGGGTTTCGAAGGCCGCCGCGCCGAAGATCAAGCAGATGCGGAAGGCTGCCAGGCCCTATGTGAAAAAGGCCAAACGCGCTGCCGAGGACCTGGCGGACGCCGCTGTCGAAAAGGGCCGCGAGCTCGCCAAGGACGCATTGAAAGCCGGATCGAAGGGCCTCAAGAAAGCCTCGAAGGCAATGTAGCCCTGCGCTACGCCGACCTCCACACCCACACGTATCACTCGGACGGCACGCGCTCGCCCCGCGAGGTCATCGATGTCGCGCGCGGCCACGGCATCGAAATCGTCTCGATCAGCGATCACGACAATCTGGCAGCCTATTTCGAGATCAAAGCGTACGCCGAGGAGAACGGCGTGACGCTGATCCCGGGCGTCGAGCTTTCCTGCGAGCATCGCGGCGTCGATGTGCACGTCCTGGCCTACGCGTTCGATCCGCTCGATGAACGCATCGAGAAACGTCTGGCGGGATTTCGCGATACGCGGCATGCGCGCGGACGGCGCATCGTCGAGCGGCTGCGATCGCTCGGATATCGGATCGACGAAAAACGCGTCGAAGAGCTGGCGGCGGGAGGCTCCGTCGGACGGCCTCATGTCGCGCGGGCGCTCGTCGAAGCGGGATACGTCCCGACCGTCGATGCCGCGTTCGACAAACTTCTCGGCACCGGAAAACCGGCATGCGTCGAGAAGGAACGCTTCGCGATCCAGGAGGCCGTTTCGCTGATTCGATCGGCAGGCGGAGTGACCTCGATCGCGCATCCGACCCTCTATCCGAACGGCCCGGCGATCGTGCCGGAGCTTCTCGATGCCGGAATCGATGGCGTGGAAGTCTTTCATCCGGAAGTCGATGACGCGTTGCGCGAGAGTTACTCGAACGTCGCGCGCTTCCGCGGAAAGATGCTGACCGGCGGCTCCGACGATCACGGTACGGTGAAGAAGGTGCAGACGCTGGGGTCCATCCGGGTTCCGGAAAACCTGATCGGGCCTATTCTCGAGCGGCTGTGATCGTTTGCTGTTGGCCGTTTGCCGTCGGCCGATGTTCGGCGAACGGCAAACGGCGAACGGCCAACGTCATGATCGCCCGCATTGTCTTCTCGCTCTTCGTTCTCCTCGCGCTTCTCGGCGACGCGCGAATCTTTCTCTTCGTCTTGAATCGCGTGGTGTTCGGAAGTCACCAACACGAGCGTTCGCCCTGGAACTTTTTGATGTACGCGGTGCCGCCGGTGCTGCTGGTGTTGACGGGTCTCTTCTGGATCGTCGGGCGTTCGGTCGATCAGCCGGCCGAGGCGCCCGCCCTCGCGAAAATCGGCGCGACGTGGCTGATCGTCGCGGCTGCCGTCGGCGTTTACTGGCTGCTCGATCGCGTGCGCGTCAATGTTTTCGGCGAGCCTGAGTTGATCGGCATCCGGACTTTGCCGTCGGAAGTGATCCGGCTCCGAAAAGAACACGTCCCATCGGCGTTCCTCCGCAGGCTCGGTGCGCACAACGACGTCTACGACATCGAGGTGACGCATCACGAAATCTTCATCGACGATTTTCCCGAAGTGCTCGACGGATATCGGATCGCGTTTTTGACTGACACGCATGTTGCCTCGTTCGTACGCCGCGACTTTTATGACGCGATCGTGTCGCAGGTATCGCACTTCGATCCGCACCTCATCCTCCTCGGCGGTGATTTCGTCACCTGGAATCGACACATTCCGCTCATGGCCGAAACGCTGATCGCGAACCTTCGCGCTCGCGACGGCGTCTTCGCCGTCCTCGGCAATCACGATTACTGGGCCGGCGCGGACGAAGTTGTCGCCGCGATGACAGCGCACGGCGTGCGCTTCCTGACGAACACCTCGGTCGCACTGCCATTGCCGGTCGTAGGCATCGACGAGATCTACCGCGGCAATCCGGATGTCGAGCGGGCATTTGCCAATGTCGATCCGACCGGCCCGTGCATCGGAATCAGCCATCATCCCGACGTGATCGATTTCCTGGGCGGCCGCCGCATCGATCTCCTCCTCTGCGGCCACACGCACGGCGGGCAGATCCGGTTTCCGTTCTTCGGCGCGATCGTCGTACCGTCGCAGCACGAGGGGCAATACGCGGCCGGATTTCATCGTGTCGGCAACGTGTTGATGTACGTCAGCCGCGGCATCGGATCCATCCCTCCGGTACGGATTTTGTGCCGGCCGGAGATCGCAACTTTCGTTTTGCGCCGCGGCCACCGAACGTGATGAGACTCTCCGACGTCTGGCCGGTTATCGAAAGCGTCGCACGCGATGCAGGGGCGATCCGAGTCGGTGCCAGCGATCTCCACGATGAACGTGCGCCGCTTTTCGCGCAGTGGCTTGACGATGGGCATCACGCGACGATGGATTACCTCGCGAAGAATCGCGACGCGCGCCGCGATCCGTCGTCACGATTTCCGTGGGCGAAATCGGCGGTTGTGATCGTCGTGCCCTACGCCTCGGAACGGCCCGACGCGCCCACCGGCTCACTCAGTCACGGCGTCGCAAGGTATGCCCTTGGCGACGACTACCACGACGTGCTCGATCGCATGTTGCGCAAGATCGAAGACGCGCTGCCCGACGGAATCCAAACGCGGCGTTACGTCGATACCGGCCCTCTCTCCGATCGCGCATTCGCGGCGCAGGCAGGTCTCGGATGGATCGGAAAGAACGCGATGCTGATCGACGACGACATCGGCTCGTACGTTTTCATCGGTACGTTGTTGACGTCGCTCGAGAACGATATCCGCGGCGCGACCGTCGCCGATCGCTGTGGCGCATGCACGCGCTGCCTCGATGCGTGTCCGACGAACGCGATTCTGCCGAATCGCACGATCGCGTCGGAGCGTTGCATCAGCTACGCGACGATCGAACATCGCGGAGCGCTGCCCGATATCAATCTCGCGGGAAATGTTTTCGGCTGCGACATCTGCCAGGAAGTCTGTCCATGGAACGCGCATCCGGCCGATCCGCATCCTGCATTCGCGCCGCGCGATGCGTATCGCTCCACTCCGCTCATGGATCTTCTCCGCTACGAGCAGGCGGATTTCTCGCGACTCTTTCGCGACAGTGCGATCAAGCGCGCGAAGCTGGCAGGGATGAAACGGAATGTTGAGGCTTTGACATCTGGTCATGAGGAGACCATCATCAGGTCATGAAGAAGCGCGTCAAGATTTCGGAGTTTAAGGCGCATCTCAGCGAATACCTGCGCCATGTGCGACGTGGGTACACGGTAGAGGTCATGGACCGCGACACGCCCGTCGCGCGAGTCGTTCCTTATGAGGAGCGCCCTTCGGGTCTCGTCGTCAGGCCGGCAACCGGCAAGATGAGCGATCTCGAGTTACCACGGCCTCTGAAACTCAAAACCGACATCGACGCTCTACTCCGTGAAGACCGCGATGGCCGATGACCGCGTATGTCGATGCGTCGGTGCTGCTGCGCATCATTTTGCGCGCCGCACACCTCTGCCGGAGTGGCCACAGATTGAGCGTTTCGTAGCCAGCACCCTCATCCGAACGGCTTCGCTGATGGAAATGAGCTGAAGTTTTGTGAGCGTACGTTCGGTGAATTCGCCACGTAAGGGCTTGCGG
This sequence comes from Acidobacteriota bacterium, assembly GCA_030948915.1. GTDB lineage: Bacteria > Acidobacteriota > Thermoanaerobaculia > Gp7-AA8 > Gp7-AA8 > Gp7-AA10. The sequence goes on along the minus strand of JALYZI010000115.1, from coordinate 44,011 downwards.
ACCATTGCCTTCGCCGCTGAAGACGCTTGACGCAATCCATCTGGCAACCGCATCGCTCTGGCGAGAGCGCGAAGATGCGACGATCTTCCTGGCAACCCACGACAAACAATTCGGGCTCGCTGCGACGGTTATGGGGTTCCCCGTGCTCGGCGTCTAGCGCGCTGGCAGCTGGAATGTCCGGCCGATGATGGACGGATCGATCGAACGGTCGAGATACTCCCAGACCGCCAGCGCATCGGGATGATCGGCGATTGCCGGCGCGCTTTTGCGGGTGGTGGGGTCCTTGATGAGCAGCCGCGCGCAGCGATACCAGTGCATCGCTTCTTCAGGATTCATCTTCAGCTCTTCACGCACGCACTGAATGAGAATGTACTGCTCGGCGGGAACGCCGGCGCTGTCGATGTCGCGATAGGACGGGGCGAGTTGGCGTGCACGCGCACGGATGATTTTCAACTTGAGACCGAGCGATCGCGTATCGATCGTTGCGCGCCCCGATTCGCAGAGATGTCCGATTGCCAGTCGCACCTGATCCGATTTGCCCGCGATAGCCAGGCCGGCTCGATGTTTGATCGGATCGACCGATTTCACGCTGGACCACACCACCTGCGTCTTGACCGCCACGGCATCGGTTTCAGCAGGCAGTGTGAATTGCAGCACGCCCGGCGCGCCGGCATCGAACTTCGCCGCGCCGCCGATGCGCGCGCCGTGCACGCACAGATCCTCGATCGCAACGCGCTGCTCGTTCCATCGCGCCTCGAGAATCGGGCTGACGTAAAACCGGTCCGAGCCGCGCAGCTCCTCGATCCGCGTGATGCGTCCGGACACCTGCAGCGCGCGCAACAGAGTCTGCATCGTTTCCGGCGCGGCGTACGTGCGAACGCCGGAAATGAAGGTGTTCTTGTTAGACGGATCTTCTTCGGTCCAGACCACAACCGCTTCCAGCCTGACATGCGAGGCGCGGCCGTCGATCACGAGCCGGAGCACCGACTTCTGTCCCGTCTCGAGCAGGTTCGCGTGACGGAAACGCGCCCCCTTGGTGGAGATGTCACAGACCGAGACCACATCCGATCCGAACTGCGCGGGCAACGGTGGATCGATGAGAAATCGCTCGTTGGTCCGCAGACTACGCGCCGCCGCTTCGTACATATCGATTTTTGGGGAGGACCCGGTCAACGTATAGCACGAAACGCAGAACTGTTGTGATATGGCTCACGCATGCGCGCGTTCGACATCATCACCTTCGATTGTTACGGCACTCTGATCGATTGGGAGAGCGGCATTCGAGCGGCGTTCGCGGCCGCCGGTGTGGATGGCGAGGCCGCACTTCACGCGTATGCGGAGATCGAGCCGGTTGTCGAACATGAGAAGTATCGTTCGTATCGCGACGTGCTGAAGGAAACCGCATCGCGGATCGCTCCCAACGGAAAGACAAATTTTCTCGCCGACAGCCTGCCGTCATGGAAACCGTTTCGGGACACGAATCCGGCGCTCGAGCGTCTCCATCGCGCCGGCATTCGCCTGGGAATCCTGTCCAACGTCGACGATGACCTGATTGCCGAGACGCGCAAACACTTCACGGTCGGCTTCGAGCTCGTGATCACCGCGCAGCAGGTGCGGTCGTACAAACCGGCACATGCGCATTTCCTGACCGCGCGGCAACGCGTCGGCGACGCGAAGTGGCTGCACGCCGCGCAGAGCAACTTCCACGACATCGTGCCGGCGAATCAGCTCGGAATCGCGAACGCGTGGATCAATCGACACGGCGCGAAAGCTCTGCAGGGCGGAGCGCCGACGTACGAGTTCCGCGACCTGACCGGCCTCGCCGATGCGATGACCTGACTCAGAACCGCCAGTTCAACCCGATCGAAGTCTTGGCCGCCGAGTCGTAGTACTCGTGGCGCCGAGGAGAACTTTGGCATCCGCAACGAACCCGAAGTGGCGCAGCTGGAAGACGACGCCGCCGACCAGCTCAGGAGTCCAGCGATTGGTATACCCGAACATCGAATCGACATTCGGCGCGGCAACATGACGGGCGCCCGCGCCGATGTACGGCTTCCATCGCGACTCATTGACGAATCGGAAGCGACCGGTCACACCGATCGGAAATGTCGGAACTTCACCGGCGTCACCTGATTGATGTAGCCGGTCTCGTCGACGACGTAGGAATAGTTCGAATGCTGTTCCGACGCGAACGAGATCTGCGCGGAGACATGCTGTTTGCACCTCCGCTGCGGTGCGACTTTACATCCGTTCCACGATCAAGGCGGCGGCTTCTCCACCCCCGATGCAGATGGCCGCCATGCCGCGTTTCAGGTTCCGATCGGCGAGCGCATAGAGCAGTGTGACGAGGATGCGCGCGCCGCTGGCGCCGATCGGATGGCCGAGGGCCACCGCGCCGCCGTTGACGTTCAACCGCTCGTGCGGGATTTTCGCGTCGGCCATGGCCGCCATCGCGACTGCCGCGAAGGCCTCGTTGACCTCGAATAAATCTATATCTTTAATTGTCATGTTCGCGCGCCTGAGCGCGATCTCGATCGACTTGGCCGGCGCGGTCGTGAACCATTCCGGCTCCTGCGCCGAAGTCGCCTGCGCGATGATCCGGGCCATCGGCTTCAGATTGTTTTTCTTCGCGTAATCCGCCGATGTCACCACCAGCGCCGCCGCGCCGTCATTGATCTTCGAAGAATTGGCCGCCGTCACCGTCCCGCCGTCTTTCTGAAAAGCGGGCTTCAGCGTCGGCATCTTGTCGAGCGGCGCGGCAAACGGCTCTTCGTCATCGATGATGACCGAGGTCCCCTTCTTCGACGGGATCTCCACGACCGCGATTTCTTTCTTGAACTTTCCGCTGCGCACGGCATCCTGTGCGCGTTTGTACGACTCGAGCGAATAGGCATCCTGCTGCTCGCGCGTGAAGTTGTACTTCGACACGCACATCTCCGCGCAGCTTCCCATGTGCTTGTCGCCGTACGGATCCCACAGGCCGTCGTGGACCAGGACGTCGACGATCTTCGCGTTGCCCATCCGATAACCGGTGCGCGCCTGCGGCAGCGCGTAGGGCGCGTTCGACATCGATTCCATTCCGCCCGCGATCGCGATGTCGTACTCATCGCACCGGATGTCGTTTGCCGCGTACATCACGGCCTTGAGCCCCGACCCGCAAACCTTGTTCACGGTCACGGCGCCCGCTGAGACTGGAATGCCCGCGCCGATGCCCGCCTGCCGCGCCGGCGCCTGGCCGACTGCCGCCTGGAGCACGTTGCCCATGATGACCTGCTGAATCTGCCCGGCCTGCACGCCCGAGTTTTCCAGCGCGCACTTGATGGCGATCGAGCCGAGCTTTGGAGCCGGCATTCCCGACAGCGTGCCGAGAAACGATCCGATGGGTGTGCGCGCGCCGCCGAGAATCACGATCTCTTTCATTCAGGGTCTCCTTAGCGACTTGATATCATCGCAGGCCAGCTCCTTGCTAGGAGCGAACTTCATGCCCCTCTCCTCGATCACCGACCGCCGTCTCGTCATCCAGCCCGCCGAGGTTCACAGCGTGCTCGGACGCCACATGCTGGCCGACGGCTACGACATCGTCATGGATCTGAAGAAGTCGAAGGGCTCGTGGGTCTTCGACTCGAAACGCGGACGCGCGGTCCTCGATTTCTTCACGAATTTCGCGTCGTGCCCGATCGGCTACAACCATCCGCGGCTCGACACACCGGAGTTCCGCGGGCGACTCGCGGACGTCGCGCTGAACAAACCCGCAAACTCCGACATCTACACGACGTACTTCGCGGAATTCGTCGAGACGTTCGCGCGCCTGGCCGTCCCTCGCTCGCTCAACAAACACATGTTCTTCATCGAAGGCGGCGCCCTCGGCATCGAGAACGCGCTCAAGACCGCCATCGACTGGAAGGTTCGAAAGAACTTCAAGAAAGGGAATCCATCGGAGCGCGGGACGCAGATCATGCATCTGCGCGAGGCTTTTCACGGCCGCACCGGCTACACGCTTTCGCTGACCAACACCGATCCGGTCAAAACGCAGTACTTCCCGAAATTCGACTGGCCGCGCATCGACAATCCGAAGATTCACTTTCCGGCGACGAAAGATACGCTGGCCGATGCGGCACGCCGCGAGAAGCTCGCACTCGATCAGGCGAAGCAATTTCTCGCCGATCGGAAAGACGACATTGCCGCGTTCATCATGGAGCCGATTCAGGGCGAGGGGGGCGACAATCATTTCCGTCCCGAATTCTTCAGGGCCGTGCGCACGCTCTGCGATGAGAACGAAATGCTCCTCATCTTCGACGAAGTGCAGACCGGCGTCGGCCTGACCGGAAAGATGTGGGGATTCCAGAACTACGGCGTCGAGCCGGACATCTTCACGTTCGGCAAGAAGACGCAGGTATGCGGCTTCGCATCCAACGATCGCATCTTCGACATCGACGACAACGTCTTCACGGTCGCATCGCGCATCAACTCGACGTGGGGCGGCAATCTGACCGACATGGTCCGCGCGCAGCGTTTCTTCGAAGTGATCGACGAGGAGAATCTGGTCGAGAATGCCGCGAAAGTCGGCGCGTACTTTGTCGGCGAGCTGCAGCGCTTCGCAACCGATTTTCCCAGGCTCGTCTCGAATGTGCGCGGACGCGGACTGATGGCGGCCCTCGATCTGCCCGACACGCATCTCCGCGACTCTGCGATCAAGACGCTGATGCAACACGACGTGATGGTGCTGGCATCCGGCCACCGGTCGCTGCGTTTCCGTCCGGCGCTCAACCTCTCGATCGAAGAAGCGGCCGAGGGGATTCGGCGGATCGAAAAAGCGCTCGGACACCTCGCGTAACGCCACGTTGAGCACCGATACGCTATCCTGAAATCGTCGGTTCGATGAACGAGCGGTTGACGCGGCGTGACTGGGTCCTGATCGCAGTGTGCTGCGGCCTCGCGGCGCTGTCGCTCTTCATCATCTTCAACTGGTTTTACGCGGCGTTTCCGGAAGCGTCGATCGACTTCCGCTACAACCGCGACTCCTCGCTTCCGCTCGCGCGAAGCGTTCTCGACTCTCAGCGCATCGACCTCCGCGATTTCAAACAGGCGGCGGTCTTCGACGGCGACGAAATGGCCAAGATCTTCCTCGAGCGCACGCTCGGCCTTTCGTCGGCGAACCGCGTGATGCGCCACGACGTCCGGATCTGGTGGTGGCACCACCGATGGTTCAAGCCGCTGCAGGAAGAGGAATTCCAGGTTGACGTCGCGCCGACCGGCGAGATCGTCGGCTACGGCGATCGGATCCCGGAAGATCGCGCCCTGCCAACCGTGGATCCAGCGGCAGCGCGTCGCACGGCCGAATCATTCCTGACGCGCATCGGCGCGAAGCTTCCCGATCTGCAGCTGGTCGCGCAGAGCGAACGCGGACTCCCGCATCGCACGCAGCGAATTTTCACGTGGCACTCGCAATCGATCCATCCGGCCGGCGCGCCGTACCGGCACATCGTGACCGTCGATGGCGATCGCGTCAGCAGATACGAGCAGCGCGTGCACGTGCCGGATCAGTGGCAGCGCGACTATCGCGAGTTGCGATCGAAGAATCTGCTGGCCGGAAAAGTCGACGACGTGCTCTTCATCATCACGATGGTCGCGGCGGTCGTGATCTTCATCGTTCGTCTCCTCCGCGGCGACGTCAACCTCCGGCTCATTCTGGGCATCGCCATCGCGAGCGTCATCCTGGTCAGCGGGACCTCGCTGAACTCTTTTCCGATTGCGAAGGCGGGATACGACACGACCACCTCCTATCCGGCATTCCTTTCGAAGGTGATCATCAACGCGCTCCTCGGCGGCGTCGGCGTCGCGATGCTGCTGGCCGTGATCGTCGGATCGGGCGAAGTGCTCTACCGCGAGCGGCTACCGCAGCACCTCGCGATTCCGAAGCTGTGGCAGCGAAAAGCGCTGGCGTCGAAACGCGTCTTCCTGTCGTTCGTCCTCGGCTACGCGCTGGTCGCTTTCTTTCTCGCCTACCAGGTTGCGTTCTATCTGATCGCCGAGAAATTCGGCGCATGGTCGCCGGCCGAGGTGCCCTACGACGAGATGCTGAACACGGCGTTTCCCTGGATCGCCGTCCTCTTCGCCGGATTCTTTCCGTCGCTGTCGGAAGAGTTCATCTCACGCGCGTTTTCAATACCATTTTTCGAACGTATATTTCGTTCCCGAATAGCGGCAATCATTATTGCCGGCTTCATCTGGGGATTCGGCCACGCGACCTATCCCAATCAGCCTTTCTTCATCCGCGGCCTCGAGGTCGGCATCGGCGGCGTGCTCCTCGGCTTCCTTTTGTTCAGGTATGGGCTCCTGCCGCTGCTGATCTGGCACTACACAGTCGATGCGCTCTACACCGCACTTCTTCTCTTCCGCTCGGGCAACGCCTACTACGTCGTCTCGGCCGGCATCGCGAGCCTGGCGTTTGCGATTCCGATGCTGATTTCGATCGCGCTCTACATCCGAAACCGCGGCTTCATCCCCGACGAGGACCTTTCCAACGCCGCGATTCCGATCAACCCCGCCCCGGTCCGCGCGCCACACGAGGCCGAAGCGATTTCGTATCCGCCTGCCGAACCCGTCACGCGAGCGCGCCAGATTGCATGCATCGCGGTGGTCGCGATCGTGTGCATCCTGGCGGCGGCCCGTCCGGCATCGCTCAATGACGTGATCGACTACCGCATCACGGGCGAGGAAGCGCAAAAAATCGCCGCTGCCTATCGAATCGGAACGAAGACCTTCACCTCGCCAGTCGACGCATTTCGAAACTGGGAGCGCGAGTCGCAACGCGAAGATGGCGGGTCGCCCGACGGATTCGATTCCGTCGCCGTCGACTATCTCTTTCATCGCCGCATGCCTGTCAAGACGATCGTCCAGATCATGGAGACGAAGATTCCGGCGGCGACCTGGATGGTCCGCAGTTTCACGCCGCAACAAAAAGATGAGACGTTCACGGAAGTCGATCCGCGGAAGTCACGCGTAGTCGGCTATCACAAGTATCAGGACGAAAAGCGGCCCGGCGCGCGTCTCGATCAGCCGCAGTCGCTGGAGATCGCGCGCAGAGCATTTCCGAATTTCGGAGTGGACTACTCGCAGTTGGATCTGAAAGAAGCGCTTTCGTTTCAACAACCGAATCGCCGCGACTGGCTTTTCCATTTTCAGGAACGCGCGCCGCTGACGGCCGAGGCTTTTCGGCGCGTGAGCGTGCGGGTGGCGGGCGATCAGGTCACCCAGTTCACCTCGACGATCAAGATTCCCGATCAGGCTTATCGCGACGCGGCGAAGACGACGCTTCTCAACATCGTGCTGGTGGTCCTGCGAATCGTCGGCGGCCTGGCACTGCTGTCGCTCACTGTCACTGGATTCGTCGTCGCGGCGCGAAAGCATTTCCCGTGGCGGCGGCCGGCGCGGCTGACCGCGATTCTCGCAATCGTGCCGATCGTGAGCGCCATTCTGCGGTGGAAGACTTCCCTCTTCGGATACGACACCTCGGTCGGCTGGGATACGTTCATCAACGGTCTCGCCATCACGACGATCACCGTCACGGGCGTTCAGATTGGATTGCTCTTCCTGGCGTTCTCCGCAATCGAGGCGACGTATCCGCAGGCTCTCGACTGGTTCCGGCACGAAGGTCGGGCGCGCTTTGGCCGTTCCGCGCTGATCGCAGCCATCACCGCGGCCGGCCTGCTGGCGATTCGAAAAGTCCTTCTGCAGCTTCTGGCGCAGGCGTTCCCGTCGGTCGCAGCGATCGACGGTCTCGACATCCCGCTGGCCGTCAACATGTCGATGCCCGCGATACTCGACATCGGACAGGCAGTCCTTCGCGCGATTGAAGCGTCAGCGGTGGTGGCGCTCTTTGTCGTCGCGCTGCGGGAAATGCCGCGCGCGAAGCGGCTGGCCGACATCACCGCAATCCTCGCGCTTTTCTTCGTGACGCTGGACCCGAGCACGAATGCGACCGAGGCGCCGTTGATGTTGTTGTCGTCGGTGTCGGCAGCATTGGTCATCTGGTTCGTCGTGCGTTTCGTTCTCCGGGAAAATCTAATCGCCTACCCGCTGGCCGCCGCGCTCGCGCTGCTCCTCGGAAGCGCCGCCAGCCTTCTGCAGAACCTGCGCAACGACCTCATCGTCAATGGAGTGGTGGACATCGTCGCCGCGATCGCGCTCATCGTCTGGATCGCTTATCCGAAATACTCCGAACCGCAGCATGTCTGAGTCATTCGCTTCGCGAAGGCTGCGCTGGTGGTTCAATCTCTTCCCTGCGTATCGCGGCACCGGCGGTAGGGTCAGCTACATCGCTGATGATTTTCACGAAGTGCGCATTCGGCTTCCGCTGTCGTGGCGCACGCGCAATGCAGTCGGCACGATCTTCGGCGGCAGCATGTACGGCGCTGTCGATCCGATCTTCATGATCATGCTGATGCGCCTTCTCGGACGCGGCTACACGGTGTGGGACAAATCCGCCGAGATTCGCTTTCGGAAGCCCGGACGGGCGACACTCTACGCGACGTTCAAGATCGGCGAAGAGGAGCTGACGGAAATCCGAAAGGCGGCAGAGAGCGGCCCGATCGACCGCATCTTCAAAATCGATCTGGTCGACGGCGCCGGCGTCGCACACGCGTCGGTGACGAAGACCATTTACATTCGACGGAACGATCCCCAAACTTCTTCTGTTCAAAGGGCCAATGGACCTCGGAATCGATGACTTCCATTACAGCGATCTGTACGACTACTCGCGGCTGAACGCGCTGGCGGGGTCGTTCGATCGCTTCGTCGAGAAGAATGACGGCGATCTGTTCGGCCGATTCGATTCGTACCGCGTCGCGATGCAGAGCGGCATCGCGCACGGTGGGCTGACCGAGCCGCAGGAATCGGAGCTCCTCATCAGCGTCGCGAGGCACCTCGGCGCGTTTCTGGCGCAGCTCTTTCGAACCGATCCGACACCGATCAAAATCCGCACGCAGCGCGACTCGGTGGTTGCGCGATTCAAGAAAGAGTTTGTCAGCAAGCGCGTCGCGAAGGTTCAGAACGTCGCCGCTGGCGACGGCGCCCCACATGCAGAAGAAATCGTTCGCGTTCTCTCGGGCGGCGTGGATCACGATCACGAATATGCGTTTGCGGTCGCAGCGAATCGTCTGCTCGATCTGGAACGCGAGTATCCGCGCGGCGCGAAGGAGTACTCGCCGAGCGTGCAGACGCGGGCGGCGGTCGCGCAACTGCGTGAAGCGCTTCGCGGATCGCACGTCCGGTTCGATGACCTCATCGTCCGCCCGGAGCAGGCCGACTCGCCCGAAGCGCTCGTCCGCGAAGCGTCCGCCGTCCACGCGATTGCCGATCTGCTGATCGAGTGGACGGCAGCGCAACGGAAGAGCGGCGCATTCAAGGACTGGACTTCGTTTCATCTGCCGAAGCCGGTCGTCTTCGACAAACTCGTCCCGCCCGAGCCGCACTATCGCCGACGCGACGGATTCAAGCTGACCGACAACCGCAAGACGCCCCGCGAGATCACCGATCAGGCGCACTACTGCATCTTCTGCCACGAGCGAAAGAAGGATTCGTGCTCGCGCGGATTTCAGGAAAAAGAAGAAAAGTACAAAGTGAATCCGCTCGGCATCGCGCTCGAGGGCTGTCCGCTCGATGAGCGCATCGGCGAGATGAATTTCCTGCGCGCCGACGGCGACTCGATCGCCGGCCTGGCGATGGTCATGATCGACAACCCGATGTGCCCCGGCACCGGCCATCGCATCTGCAACGACTGCATGAAGTCGTGCATTTTTCAAAAGCAGGACCCGGTCGACATCCCGCAGATCGAGACCGGCGTGCTCACCGACGTCCTGTTTCTGCCGTGGGGCTTCGAGATTTACTCGCTGCTCACGCGCTGGAATCCGCTCAGCGTCCGGCGCCCGGTCGCGCTCCCCTACAACGGCCGGAACGTGCTCGTCGTCGGCCTCGGACCCGCAGGCTACACACTCGCGCATTACCTTTCGAATGAAGGCTTCGGCGTCGTGGCGATTGACGGCTTGAAAATCGAGCCGGTCGAAGAGAAATGGCTGCGCGAGCCGATCCGCGATGCGCGCGTGCTGTGGGATGAGCTGGACGATCGGGTTCTCGCGGGCTTTGGCGGCGTGTCCGAATACGGAATCACGGTCCGCTGGGACAAGAATTTTCTGAAAGTGATTCGTATCGCGCTCGAACGCAAACAGAACATGCGCGTTTACGGCGGCGTGCGATTCGGCGGAACGCTGACGATCGAAGACGCGTTCGACGAGCTCGGCTTCGATCACATCGCGATCGCTGCCGGCGCTGGAACCCCGACGATCGTGCGGATGAAGAACAATCTCATTCGCGGAATCCGCAAGGCGTCCGACTTTCTGATGGCGCTCCAGCTCACCGGCGCGTTCAAGAAAGCATCGATGGCGAATCTGCAGGTACGGCTGCCGGCGATCGTGATCGGCGGCGGTCTGACCGCGATCGACACCGCCACGGAGCTCTTCGCGTACTACCCGGTGCACGTCGAGAAGATCCTGGAACGTTACGAATTCATGTGTAGTGATTTCGGTGAAGCGACTGTTCGGGCCGCGTACGACCGTGAGGAGCAGCAGGTCCTCGACGAGTTTCTCGAGCACGGCCGCGCGATCCGCGATGAACGCGCGCGCGCGGCAATCGCGGGCGAGAAACCGAATTTCATTCCGCTCGTGCGCGCCTGGGGCGGCGTCAGCATCGCGTATCGCAAGTCGATGCTCGACTCGCCGGCCTATCGCCTGAATCACGAGGAAGTGGTCAAGTCGCTCGAAGAAGGAATCTTCTACGCCGAGAATCTCTCGCCGGTCGAAGCGCTCGCGGATGATTTCGGCCACGTTCGCGCGCTGCTGTTCGAGAAACAGGTCGTCGAGGATGGGCGCTGGAAGGACTCCGGCGTTGTCGTCGAGATGCCGGCGCGTTCGGTGATGGTGGCTGCCGGCACGAGTCCCAACGTCATCTACGAGAAAGAGCATCCCGGAACCTTCAAGCTCGACAAGTACAACCAGTTTTTCCAGAGCTACGCCGCCAGCCGAAATGAGCTGATCGAGGGACCCGGGTTCTTCACGTCGCATCAGCATGGCGAGAAGCGGATCACCTTCTATGGCGACAACCATCCGACGTACGCCGGCAACGTCGTCAAGGCGATGGCTTCCGCAAGAGATGGCTATCCGCACGTCGTCGCGCTTTTTCCGAAAGAGCCGGCCGGCACGCAGGAAGAGCGCGATGAGCGCTGGAGTGAGCTCGTCGCGACGCTCGACGACGGCCTCGTCGCGCGCGTGCATCAGGTCAATCGGCTGACTCCGACGATCGTCGAGGTTGTCGTGCGCGCGCCGATGGCCGCGCGTCAGTTCGAGCCGGGTCAGTTTTATCGTTTGCAGAATTACGAGACGCACGCGACGGAGATCGACGGCACGCGTCTCGTCATGGAAGGCATCGCGCTCACCGGCGCGTGGACGGACAAAGAGCGCGGGCTGCTGTCGCTGATCATTCTCGAGATGGGCGGATCGTCGCGACTTTGCGCGTTGTTGAAGCCGGGCGAGCCGGTCGTCGTCATGGGCCCGACCGGGACGCCGACCGAGATTCCGCGCAACGAAAACATCCTCCTCGCCGGCGGCGGCCTCGGAAACGCCGTGCTGTTCTCGATTGCAAAAGCGCTGAAGGACAACGGCTGCAAGGTCGTCTACTTCGCGGGCTACAAAAAGAAGGAAGACGTCTTCAAACGCGACGAGATCGAAGCGGGAACAGATCAGGTGATCTGGTCCGTCGATGCCGGAGAGCCGATCCTGCCGCGCCGGCCGCAGGACTTCTCATTCGTCGGCAACATCGTGCAGGCGATTCAGTGGTATGGCGATCAGTTCGATCTCAAGAAAGTGCAGCGCATCGTCGCGATCGGTTCGGACGGCATGATGCGCGCGGTCAAGGAAGCTCGGCACGGCGTGCTCGCGCCGTATCTCGATCCGAAGCACGTCGGGATCGGCTCGATCAACTCGCCGATGCAGTGCATGATGAAGCAGGTCTGCGCGCAATGCCTGCAGCGTCATGTCGATCCGGTCAGCGGAAAAGAGAGCTTCGTCTTCTCCTGTTTCAATCAGGACCAGAAGCTCGATGAGGTCGACTTCGTCAATCTTCGCGCGCGGCTGCGGCAGAACACCGTCGTCGAGAAGCTGACCAATCTCTGGCTCACTCGCCTGCTGGCGCGGCACGAAGCGGTATCATCGCCGCGTGCAGATGCCGTTCACCACTGAGGTCGCGCTGCGTCTCATCGCCGCGACACTGATCGGCAGCGGCGTTGGTCTCGACCGCGAGCTCCGCCACAAACCGGCAGGGCTGAAAACGCACGCGTTGGTCGCTCTGGGCGCGTCCCTGGTGACGGCCGTATGCGCCTTTCTGCCCGACTCCACCGCGATGAGCCGCGCCATTCAGGGCATCATCGCCGGCGTCGGATTCCTCGGCGGCGGCGCTATCCTCAAGAGCAACGACGAGATGGTGCACGGCCTCACGACGGCCGCCTCGATCTGGCTGGTCGCCTCACTTGGAATCGCGTGCGGCGCCGGTCAATGGATCATTGCCATCATCGCGCTGCTGATCGCGCTGCTGATTCTGGTGGTCGGCAACGCCGTTGAGACGCGTCTCCGCCGCCGTCTCCTGCGGAAACGTGAAGTGACAGGCGTGAGCACCGGGCACGAAGACTAGATTCCGAATCCAGCGCCGATCGGGTATCGGATCGTCCTCGCCGGCGATCATCTGCGCGCGCGGCGGATCCTTTCGCAGATCAGCGCGATAACGGCGCAGCGTCGCGAACCAGCGCCATAACCCGCAACGCCAGTACGCGCGCGCCACATAAATGAGTAATGATAATCGTTCACGAAAAGCGTCGACGAGCAACGGAGGGAAAAGGCGCGCCGGATTGCGGGCGCTCCAAAGAGGACCGATGCAGATCATTTCGCGGACGAGGTCGGGTCGGGCGCGCGCGACGTGCGCGACAGCATTGCAACCGAGCGAATGACCGATCCACACCGCATCGCGAATCGCGAGCGCATCGGCCCACGTGGCGAGGATCGACGCATGTTTGTCCGGCCCGCCCGGCGGCGCGTCGCGGCTCTCGCCGAAACCGGGAAGATCGGGCGCGATCGGCGAGCAGCCGCGATCGAAAAGCGCTCGGGCGAATCTGTCAAAGTACGTACTCGAGACGCCGAGGCCGTGGACGAGCACGACGTCGCGAGCGCGGCCGGCTTCGCGGTGAACGATGCCGTCTGCGGCGCTGGAAGGCAGCCATGAAAAGTGTCGAACCGACAACTGCGGTCCGCGGTTGTCCACCGACCCAAAAAACTTCAACAGCGCCTCATTGAACGCCTTGGGGTTCTCCCACATCGGGATGTGACCGGCGTGCGGGATCACCTGCAGCCGCGAGTTAGGAATCATCGCGTGCATCTGCTCGGCGTAGACGAGCGGAACGAGCGGATCGCGCTCGCCCCACAACAGCAGCACCGGCATCGACAATCGCTGCAGAAGTGGACGCGCGTCGTCGCGAAGCAGTCGCGTAAACGCAACCGCCATCGCCGTCGGTCCGGCGCGAAAGAGATCCCGCGCCAGGACGGTCGCGAACGACATCGCGCCGCGCGGCACGACCAGGTTCGCGATGTGGCGGCCGGGCGCGATCTCGAACGGAATTCCGCTCGAATTCACCAGTGTCAGCGACCGCACGAGATCGGGACGCGCCGCAGCGAGGTGGATGGCGACATGCCCGCCCATCGAGTTGCCGACGAGGTGGACCGGCTCCCGAATCGAGGATTCGATCCAGCGGACCAGAAGCGCTGCGATCGCGTCGAATCGCAGCGGCAACTTGCTACGCCTCAGAAACAATCGGTTCCGGCCGAAGCCGACCAGATCGAGTGCGATTACGCGAAATTCCTTCGCGAGCGTATCGATGTTGTGGCGCCACCAGTCGGCCGATCCGCCGAGACCGTGAATCAGAATGACAGGCACTCCGGATCCCGATTCGTGAATCCAGAAGCTAAAGGGCGGGAGGTCGACGAGGTGGCGCCGCACCTACCGTGTCATTCGCCCTTCTTCGACCATCAGACAGCGATCCTGCACGACTTTGATGCCGGCCTCAGCGAACCGCCGGGCGGCGTCCTCGTTGCGAATTCCGAGTTGAAACCAGACGCTTTTCGGTTTGACAGCGAGGATCTCGTCGACATGCTGCCCGATGTCTTTGGAGCGGCGGAAGACGTTGACCATGTCGATCGGCCGGCCGATTTCAGTCAACTTCCGATAAACCCTTTTTCCGAGGATTTCGGTAACTTCCGGGTAATAAACAGGTACCGGGATGACCTCGTAGCCGGCGGCCGCCATATGCGCGGGCACGTAGTGAGCGGGCTGATCCGCGTGAGAGTCGGGCTTCATTCCGAGGACGGCAATGGTTCGAGTCTGGCGGATGACATCCAGAATCGATTTTGTGTCCTCGATCACATTACTTTTCCATTCGCCCATCGAGTCCTCGCACTTCCCTGGCGAAGTGGAGCTTAGCAAAAAGCAGTCCGCGGAATTTCCGAGTTCGACGTCGTCTTTTATTCGTCGTCCAAATCAAGTCCGAGGTCAGCTGATGAAACGCATTGCTGTTTGTGGGTTCTTGGCCGTTTTTCCGTTGACGCTTCTGGCGGCTCCAACGCACCGCTACATCGTCACTACGACGCACCCTTACGATGTCGCCGAGCGGGCGCTGCCACGCGAGGATTTCGAGGGCCGGCCGCGTCTCAACCTCAATGTCCGCTCGTTCAAGGTCATCAACGGCTTTGCCGCGGACCTGACCGACGACCAGGTCGTGCGGCTTCTCAATTCCGGCGAGGTCAACGATATCGAGCCGGTCGTTGAGCGTCACGTGCTCGCGGACAGCGTCACGGCCGGTCAGCAGACGACGCCCTTTGGCGTTTCCATGGTGAATGCGCCATCGGTCTGGCCGGTCACCAAAGGCGCCGCGATCAACGGCACCGGACCGATTCACGTTGCCATCATCGATACCGGCATCGACTACAACTCGCCGGAGCTTCGGCGCGCTTACAAAGGCGGACACAACTTCATCTCCAACAATGAGGATCCGCTCGACGACTTCGGACATGGCTCGCACGTCGCGGGGATCATCGCCGCGGCAGATGACCGCAGCGGCGTCGTCGGCGTCGCGCCGGACGTCGACATCTACTCGCTGAAAGTTCTCAATCAGTGCGGCAATGGCGACACAGGCGGCGTCATCGCAGCCATCGATTGGATCCTTACGAAAAAGCAGCAGATCGGCGGCAACTGGATCGCGAATCTGTCGCTCGGCTCTTCCGATTCGTCGAACGTCGAGCGCAACGCGTTTCAGCGCGGCGCCGATGCCGGCATCATCTTCTTCGCCGCCTCCGGCAACAGCTACAGCGGAACCGACGGCTTGTCGTTCCCTGCCGGCTATCCCAGCGTTGTCTCCGTCGGCGCGATCGACGTCAATCAGTTGGTCGCTGACTTCTCGCAGCGCGGCCCGCAGCTGAAAGTCGTTGCTCCGGGCGTCAATGTGCTCTCAACGGTCGTTCTGGCGTCGGTCAAGACGAATGACGGCCGTGCCTTTCCCGGCACAACGCCGCTCGTCGTGAAGAACGTCGACACCGGCGAGCCGCTCGACGGCTACTGTTTGCCGCCTCCCGGCATTTCCGGTGCGTATGTTTATTGCGGCCGCGGAAATCCAGCCGACTTTCCGAGCAGCGTTCAGGGAAAGATCGCGCTCATCGAACGCGGCGACCTCACGTTTCTCGTCAAAGTGCAGAATGCGAAGAATGCCGGCGCGACTGGCGTGATCGTTTTCAATAATAAGGATGAGGCGCTCCTGATCTCCGTTTTCGGTCCGTTCACGACGATCTCCTCGGTTCCGACCTTTCTGCCGTACGTTTTCATCTCCCAGGCCGACGGAATGGCGCTCAAGAACTCGGTGAGCTCGCAGGTCTCGCTGGGCTTCGGCTTCGAGACCTGGGCCCTCGAGAGCGGCACATCGATGGCCACGCCACACGCAGCTGCGGTCGCCGCACTGGCGTGGGCAGTGGCACCGACCAAATCGGCCAGCGATGTCACCAACGCCGTCATCAACAGCGCCAAAGACCTCGGTGACACTGGTGTCGATAACACATACGGACATGGACTCGTGAACGCGCTCGAAGCGGCCAGACTGCTCAATCCCGGCGCGTTCGGTTCGGGCGCCACACCGACACCCACGCCCGTGAGTGGACGCAATCCAGGCCGTCGCGGACATTAAGGAGTCTCCATGCCCGGCGCAGCTCTCGTTCTTGCCCTGTCCCTCGCTCATGCGCAACCGGCATCTGTGCAGCCTCCGCCGCGCGGAATGAGGATCGCGACACCGCCGAGCGTCGAAGTGATGATCGTCCGCAGAATCGATGACGGCACACTCGAAACCGCGTGCGTCGACAATGACGAGTCCGCGAAGGCGTTCTTCGCCCGCCCGAAATCGAAGACGGTGAAGACGGAGCAGAAGTAGTGCGGACGCTCGCTGCGGTCTGCTTCTCGCTCATGATCTCGGCGCCTGCTTTCGCCGGCACGAAGATCACGATTCACAGCACGGACGATCCGAACGTCGGACTGAATGATCCGACTCCCGTCGACCCCGTCGGCGGCAACCCCGGCAAGACCCTCGGCGAGCAACGGATGATCGCGCTGCAGACTGCCGCCGACGTCTGGTCGAAGTTGATCGACACCAACGTCGAGATCGTGATCGAGGCGCGCTTCCGATCGCTCACGCCCTGCGATGCGACGACCGGCGTCCTCGCATCTGCCGGTCCGACCCATACCGTCTCGAATTTCGAAAATGCGCCGAAGCAGGACGTCTGGTATCCGATCGCGCTCGCGAATCGGTTTGCGAAGAAGGATCTCTCCACCGATGCCGACATCAGCTCCCAGTTCAATCTCGACGTCGACAACGCGACGTGCCTCGGGGCAACCAGCTGGTATTACGGCCTCGACAACAAGCATGGATCCAACGTCGATCTGATCACGGTCGCACTGCATGAATTCGCACACGGTCTCGGCGTGTCGGGAACTTACAACTCGCGAACAGGTTCGCTCTTTCAAGGGTTGCCGAGCGTCTTCGAGCTGCACACGTTCGACGACACGCTCGGTCTGCGCTGGGACCAGATGACCGACGCACAGCGGCTGGTATCGCAGACGAACGATCAGAACCTCGTTTGGGACGGCGACCGCTCGCGGCTTAGTGCGCGCCAGCTTCTCGGTCCGACTCCGTTCCTGCGCATCGGCGACACGGATTACAGAGTTGGTAAGGCGGGCTTCGGCGGCCCCGTGACGGTTGCCGGCTTCGCGGGAAACATCGTCGCTGCGACCGACGAGTCGAATGAGAGCGGTCCGTCGACAACGGATGCGTGCACACCGCTGACGAATCCGGCAGCGATCACAGGACGGATCGCACTCATCGATCGCGGCACTTGTCCGTTCGTCGTGAAAGCGAAGAACGCACAGAATGCCGGCGCAATCGCGGCAATCATCGTCGACAACACCGTGGCCAGCTCACCAAACCCGGTCGGCGGCACCGACGCGACGATCACGATTCCCGTCCTCAGCGTGACCAAGAGCGACGGAGACTCTCTCCGCACGCAGCTTGCCGGCGGAGTGTTCGCGCTGATCGCCGCCGATCCTCTGCACCTCTCGGGCGCCGACAACGCCGGACAGGTCAAGTTGTTCGCTCCCGCGACCCTTTCAGGCGGATCATCGGTCCATCACTGGGACACCTCAGCGTTTCCGAATCTGTTGATGGAACCGAATATCAGTGGCGATCTGACCCACGGCGTCGATATCACCCTCGACCAACTCGTCGACATCGGCTGGGCAGAGCCGGCAGCCGCGGGAAGAAACAGGCTGCGTCGAAGTCAATAGCCGATTTCCGCGGGCTCATCGTATTATTGTAACGATGAGACCGGTGCCTGTTCTGCTTGTTCTGGGCCTTCTGGCCACCCCCGTAATCGCGGCCGATCGATACCTCGTCGCGACTCGAAAAGCTTCCAGGAATGTCGAATTGCGGATGGTGCGTGAGTCGAGCGAATTCCGCGCTCACGCGATTCGCGCGTTCGAGGTTGTCGACGCTTTCGCGGCCGATCTGACCTCCGACGAAGTCGCTGCACTCAAACGCTCGCCGGAGGTGCGCTTCGTGGCGCCGACGGTCGAGCGCCATCTACTCTCCGACGTTCCCCCGCTTCATGTGTCGCAGAACGGAAGTGCGTATCGCGCGACTCAGACATTGCCGGACGGCATCAGATTGATCCATGCGACCGAGCTGTGGCAGTACACGAAAGGCGGCGGGCCGATCAACGTCGTGACCTTCGACACCGGCATCGATACGAAGCATCCCGACCTCGCGGCAAACTACGCCGGCGGTTACAACACCTTTACGCTGACGGACGATCCGACTGATGACAACGGTCACGGCACGCACGTCGCGGGGACCATCGCGGCCATCGACAACAATTTCGGCGTGGTGGGCGTCGCGCCTGAGGCCCGAATCTGGTCGGTCAAAGTTCTCGATCGCACAGGCTTCGGCATGGACGAGAACCTGGTGGCGGCCGCCGAATGGGTCATCGGAAAGAAACGCGCGATGGGCGGCGACTGGATCGTGAACTGTTCGCTCGGCGCTTCGCTGAACTCGCCGATCGAAGAAGAGGCATTCAAACGGGTGATCGCCGAGGGGATCCTGGTGGTCGCGGCGACCGGCAATCGGGGGATAGCGGAGGTCGAGTTTCCCGCGGGCTACGACGGCGTCCTCGCCGTCGGCGCCGTCGACTCGAATTTGTCGCTCGCATCTTTTTCCGATCACGGACCTCGCATGGGCGTGGTCGCGCCGGGTGTACGCGTGTTGTCGACGGCGCGCGCAGGCAGCATCGCTGCGGCGGGCGTCACGCTCGATAACGGACCGACATTTCCGGCTGCCGCTCTGGTCGGAAGCAGCCGCGGCGAATTTGTCGCACCATTCGTCGGCTGTGGCCTCGGAAATCCTGAAGACTTTCCCGCCTCGGTCCGCGGAAGCATCGCGCTCGTGAAGCGCGGCTCGATCACATTCAATCAGAAGGTTCGAAATGCGGAAGCGGCCGGCGCGGTCGCCGTCGTGATCTACAACTACAACGATACCGACAACCTGAAATTCTGGACGCTGCTGCGCCCCGATTGCCAGAACATCGAAGGCTGTGACGACCCGACACATCCCTGGCCGGTCGTTCTCGGCGTCAACGCCGCTGATGGAGCGCGCCTGCTCGCCGATCCGACCCGCAAGATCAATATGGGCGCCTGGCTCGACGACTACACGATCGCGAGCGGAACATCGATGGCCGCGCCGCACGTCTCCGGCGCGCTCACGCTCATCTGGTCGCTCGCGCCTAACGTAAACGCGGAACGCCTGCGCGATGTTTTGCGCTCAACGGCAGTCGATCTCGGCACGCCCGGATTCGATGAGCTCTACGGATACGGCATGATCGACGCGTTCGCGGCCGCCATGCGCATCGCGCCGGCGATCTTCCACGAAACGCGGGAGAAACGTCCGCCATCGGAGCCCAGAAGGTCGCCTTAGCTGTGCCACAATACGCGCCCTATGCGTATTGGCGTACCGACTGAAATCAAAACAGACGAATACCGAGTCGGCATGACACCGGCGGGTTCGGCCGTTCTGTACACAGATGGTCACGAGGTCTACGTGCAATCCGGCGCGGGCAACGGCAGCGGATTCTCCGATGACGAGTACAGGGCCGCCGGAGCGAAAATCCTGGCGGATGCGGACGCGGTCTTCGAAAAGGCCGAGATGATCGTGAAGGTCAAGGAGCCGATCGATGCCGATCTCGAGCGGTTGCGCGACGGGCAACTCCTCTTCACATATCTCCACCTCGCTCCGGTGCCCGATCTGACGCAGGCGCTGCTCAAGAAAAAGATCACGGGTGTTGCGTACGAGACAATCACCGACGAGCGTAAACGCACGCTTCCGCTTCTTACGCCGATGTCGGAAGTCGCAGGACGAATGTCGGTGCACGTCGGAGCGTATTACCTCCATAAGCCGAACGGCGGACGCGGCGTGCTGTTAGGCGGAGTGCCGGGGACACTGCCGGCCGATGTGATCATCATCGGCGGCGGCGTGGTCGGGACGAACGCTGCCAAGATGGCGGCCGGACTCGGAGCGCGCGTCACGATCCTCGACACGAATCTCGAGCGGCTTCGCCAGCTCGACGATATTTTCCGCGGCACGGTGCAGACGCTGGCGTCGAATAGCGCGCACATCGGGGAAGCGGCCCGGCACGCCGATCTGCTCATCGGCGGGGTTCTGATTCCGGGGGCCGCAGCGCCGAAGCTCGTTACGCGTCAGATGGTCCGCGACATGAAAAAAGGATCGGTCATCGTCGACGTCGCCATCGATCAGGGCGGATGTGTGGAGACCGCGCACGCAACAACGCACTCGAATCCGGTGTACGAAGTGGATGGCGTAGTTCACTATTGCGTCGCCAACATGCCGGGCGCCGTGCCCCGCACATCGACGATCGCATTGACGAATGCCACCCTTCCGTACGCCCGCCGCCTCGCAAACCTCGGCTTCTCGAAGGCAATGGGCGATCCGGGACTTGCGGAGGGCGTGAATGTCTACAAAGGGGCGATCACGTACAAAGCGGTGGCCGAATCGCAGTCGCGGTCATATACTCCGCTCGCTCAATTGATGTGAATTAGTGCTGAGCGTCTTCCAAAGAAGTCCAGCGAACACCAACGCGACTTTTACAACCATGGTTACAAACCTCGGACCTTTCACTGCAACCGCAGTAACACAGATCGATACGATTCCGGCGAACATGGCCATTCCCACACTCTCTTCAATGATTCTCGGATTCCTGCCTGCCGTTCTGGCGGCCGTCGCTCTCGTCAAGCTGAAGTGAGCACCATTCGCGTATCGCTTCTGCGCGGCGGTGAGATCCGCACTGGCGGCGCGGAGTTGATCGACGCGTTCCAGCGCGACAGCGACGACAAACTCTGGGTCGATATTCTCGATCCTCAGCGCGAAGTCCTCGAGCCACTCCTCGAAAAGCGTTTCGGATTTCACGAGCTGGCGGCGGAAGACTCGCTCTCGACGAACACGCTGCCGAAATACGATCCTTTTCCGGAGTACGACTTTTTCATCTTCCGCGCCGTCGACATCAATGTTCAGGAGCACGGCTCCCAGACGTACAAGCTGGCCGCATTCCTTGGCCGCAACTTTCTGTTCACGGTCCATCGCGAAGGCATGGCTCCGGTCGATGACGTCTGCAACCGGTTGCCGAATGACAGACGCATTCTCTCCAACGGCCCCGATTTTCTTCTTTACTCGATCGTCGATCAGATGGTCGATGCGCACTTCCCGCTGCTCGACCGCATCGAAGAGTCTGTCGACGACCTGCAGGACACGATCTTCAAGGATGCCCACCCGCAACACCTCGATGAGCTTCTGCACCTGAAACGCGACGTCAACGTGCTGCGCCGGCAATCCTTGCCGCAGCGCGAACTGCTCAATCAGATTTCGCGCGGCGACGCGCAGTTCATTCAGAAGCAGCACATGATCTATTTCCGCGACGTCTACGATCACATGTTCCGGATCAGCGAGACCATCGACGTCGAGCGCGACATGATGGCCGGCACGATGGAGGCCTATCTCTCCGTGATCGCGAACCGCACGAACGAGATCATGAAAGTCCTGACGATCTTCTCGGCCATCATGCTTCCTCTCACGCTCATCGCCGGAATCTACGGAATGAACTTCGGGAATTTGCCGGAGCTCCACTGGCAGTTTGGCTATTGGTACGCGCTCGGCCTGATGGCGATTACTGCCGTACTCATGCTGTTTTGGTTTCGACGAAAAGGCTGGCTCGGGCATCGCGATTCGCCGCACTCGCGCCCGCGACTTTGATATAGGATCTCGCCCCACAGAGAGAAGGTAGACAGCAGAAGGAGACGCCCGTGTCTCGACTTCGCTGTTTTGCAGTACTGATTCTTGTCTTGGGGATGTCGCGAACGCTGTCCGCTCAGGATCCGATCGGCGTGACGAAGCTCGGCGTCGGCCAACCGATACCCGGCAACAATTTCTCGTACACCATCCACGTCACCAATCCGGATGCAGTCAACTCGGCGGCCAACGCTCAGTTGACCGACGCCATACCGGCACAAATGACGTTCGTCTCCGCGGTGCAGAACAGCGGACCCGCGTTCAATCCATGCGTAACGCCAGCCATTGGCTCGGCCGGTACCATCACCTGCACGGCCGCAAACTTCCCAGGTGCGAGCGGCGATGCGGTTTTCACCTTCACATTTCACGTCGCAAGCATCGCCACTGGAACGACATCGAACACCGCCACCGTCAGCACCACCTCCGCCGACTTCGCCGGCGACAACACTGCGACGATCCTCCATACCTACCAGCCGCAGGCCGACCTTTCCGTCACGAAGACCGGACCGCCGTTTGTGATCGCCGGAGCAAACATCACTTACACGATCAACGTGAGCAATTCCGGGCCGAGCGATGCGCAGACGATCTCGATGTCCGACCCGCTGTTCGGCCGATTTCAGTCCATCACGCAGACTTCCGGACCGGCATTCTCGTGCATGACGCCGCCGGTGGGTGTGGTCGGGGGAACGGTAACGTGCACGACTGCCACGCTCCCAGCCGGCATCACGGCATCCTTTCAGCTCGTCGAAAAATCCGATCCGAGTGGCACCGGTATGTTTCCGAATCAGGTGACCGTGATGTCGACTACGCTCGACCCCGGCCCCAATCCGAACATCGCTAACACCGCGACGCAGATGCGTCAGGACGCCGATCTGCAGGTGACCAAAGCCGGACCGCTCACGGCAACCGCGGGTCAACCGATCACCTACACCATTACAGCCGTGAACAACGGCCCCACCGACGCTACGTTTGTGTCTCTCACCGACGCTCTTCCGGCGAATCTCACATTTCAATCCTGGACGCAGAACACCGGACCGCTGTTTTCCTGCGGCACTCCGGCCGTGGGCTCCAGCGGGACCATTCTCTGCAGCAATGGAGTTCTGACATCAGGGGCCTCGGCAACATTCACTCTCGTTGCCAAAGTCGTCTCGACAGTGGCGAATGGTGGTTCCGTCTCGAATACCGCGACGATCACCGCGCCGACATCTCCTCCCATTTCCACCGATTCCAATCCGTTCAACAACAGCTCCACAGCGACCACCACGATCAGCAGGCTCGCAGATTTGTCTGTCGTCAAGACATCCGGCGCCGCGACCGTACAACCCGGCAACAACATCACGTACACCGTCACGGTTAATAACAGCGGACCGAGCGATGCCGCAACCGTCGCGCTGACCGACGTGATCCCAACTGGGACGACCTTTGTCTCGAACGCACAAAGCCCCGGTCCGACAACGTTTTCCTGCACGAATCCGCCGGGCGGAGGAACGGGAACGATCAATTGCACGGCAGCGTCACTGCCCGCCGGCGGAAGCGCAACGTTCACGATTGTTGTGCAGAACAACACCAGCAACCTCGCCAACACAACGATCTCGAACACCGCGGAAGTATCGACAACGACGTCGGAGTCGACCCTTGCGAACAACAGCTCGACCGCCAACGTGACGGTATCGGCGGCCGGACTGGCGGTGTCGAAGTCCGCGAGCCCGAACCCCGTTCAGGCAGGAGCGAACATCACCTACACCGTCACGGTGTCGAACGTCGGCAATACCGGCGCGCACAACGTATCACTCACCGACGCTGTGCCGGCCAACACAACGTTCGTGTCGGAGACTCAGACCTCGGGGCCGGCATTCGCCTGTGCTACCCCGGCTGTCGGGGCGACGGGTACGGTCACTTGCAACAACGCTCTCTTCGCCGCGGGTGCGTCCGCCGACTTTCAAATTGTCGTGCGGGTGAATCCGGCGGCCACGAACGGCACGACGATCACAAATACCGCAAATGCGTCGACGACGGATACAGATCCGAATCTATCGAATAACACGGCGACAACGACAACAACCGTCGTCGTCGGATCCGACGTCTCCGTCGCGAAAACCGGGCCGGCCTCCATCGGTTCGGGAAGCAACATCGCGTATACCGTGACAGTTTCCAACATCGGAACGAGCGACGCGCTCGGTGTCACGCTCGGCGACGTCATTCCGTCCGGCGCAACGTTCTTCTCGGAATCGCAGACCGGAGGGCCGCTTTTCACGTGCTCCAATCCTTCAGTCGGCGGAACAGGCACGATCTCCTGCTCCATCGGAACGCTGGGCGTCGGCGCCACTGCCACGTTCTCGATCACTCTGACCGCAAACGCTGCGCCTGGATCGACGATCACCAACACGGCGACAGTCAGCTCGACCTCGACCGATGCGAATGCAGGAAACAACAGCGCCTCGGCTTCGACGGTCGTCGCCGGACCCGATCTGGCCGTCACCAAAACAGACGCTCCGGATCCAGTCACGCCCGGCTCGAACATCACGTACACGATCACGGTGATGAACAACGGCACAGGTGGCGCTAACAACGTCTCGCTGAGCGACACGCTCCCGGCGGGCACGACGTTCCTTTCGGAGACGCAGACTGCCGGCCCGGCGTTCACTTGCATGAACCCGGCTCCGGGAGCGAGTGGCACCGTCAACTGCACCATCGCGCTCCTCGGTGCCGCGACCACAGCCACCATCCAGGTCGTAGTGCAGGTCGGTGCTTCGGTCACGGCCGGAACAATCATCAGTAACACCGCCACCGCTTCGACGACCAGCACCGAACCGAACTTGACGAACAACAGTGCGACAACGACGACGACCGTTTCGGCCATCACAATTGCCGATCTGGTCATCACGAAGAGCGACTCGCCCGATCCTGTTTCCGCAGGCTCGAGCATCACTTACACGATCGTCGTGACGAACAACGGAAGCGCTGCCGCGGCCAGCGTGTCACTCAGCGACGCCGTTCCGCCTAACACGACGTTCGCTGCGTTCACCGCTCCGGCCGGTTGGACGCCGTCGGCGCCGCCAGTGGGTGGCACTGGAACTGTCACCGCGACGAACCCTTCGCTCGCAGCCGGCGGCAGCGCCACGTTCTCGCTGGTGGTAACCGTCAACGGAGGGGTGGCCGGCGGAACCGCAATTACAAATACTGCAAACGTCACGACCACATCGACTGAGACCTCGACCGCGAACAACTCCGCGACCGCAACCACGACGGTCGCTGTCGTCGTCGGGCCGCCCACGACGACTGCCGACGTGTCGATTACGAAGACCAGCAGCGCCGGAACGGTTCAGCCCGGTGGGCAGATCACCTACACGATCACGGCGTTGAACAACGGCCCCGCCACCGCGACGGGCGTCAGCGTCTCCGATTCGATTCCCGCCGGCACGTCATTCGTGTCCGCCACCCCCACCCAGGGATCGTGCGCCGGCACGGCGACGGTCATCTGTACCATCGGCAGCCTTTCCCCGATGGCCTCAGCGTCCATCACATTGATCGTCACAGCACCCTCGACGACCGGCCTGGTCATCAACTCCGCTAGCGTGGCGAGCACCAGTTCTGACCCGGCAAGCGCGAACAACACCTCCACGACGAGCGTCGCAGTGGTCTCGAACATCCCGGTGCTGAGCCCTCTGCTTCTCGCTCTTCTCGCGCTCGTTTTCGCCGCAATCGGCCTCTACATGAAGCCCTCTTGACAGAATAAACGCCCGCGCATATTGTTAGCACTCGCATGACGTGAGTGCTAATTACTCACGTCTCGAAAAGAGAAGAAATCGCGGCGTCCTGCCGCGCTAAACTCAAGGAAACACAAGCGAAAGGAGAAGTTCCTAATGGCAGCTGTAGCAACCGCATTGAAGCTCCGCCCGCTCTACGACCGCATCGTCGTACGGCGCAAGGAGGCCAAGGAAACCATGCGCGGCGGGATCATCATCCCCGACACCGCGAAGGAAAAACCGCAGGAGGCCGAAGTCATCGCCGTCGGTGAAGGAAAGTTCAACGACGACGGAAAGCGCATCAAGCTCGACGTCAAGAAGGGCGACACGGTTCTTATCGGCAAGTATTCGGGATCAGAAATCAAGATGGACGATACGGAGTACACCATCCTTCGTGAGGATGAAGTGCTCGCTATCGTCGAATAAGAGGAGAGGCACAAATGGCAAAAAGAATCACTTACAGCGAAGAGGCCCGACAGGCGATCCTGCGCGGCGTCAACAAACTCGCTGATGCAGTCAAGGTGACGCTCGGTCCGAAAGGCCGCAACGTCGTCATCGAAAAGAAATTCGGCTCTCCCACGATCACCAAGGACGGCGTCACCGTCGCCAAGGAGATCGAGCTCAAGGATGAGCTGGAGAACGCCGGCGCGCAGATGGTCCGCGAAGTTGCTTCGAAGACTTCCGACACTGCAGGCGACGGCACCACCACCGCCACCGTTCTCGCCCAGGCGATTTATCGCGAAGGCATCAAGAACGTGACCGCCGGCGCGAACCCAATGGATGTGAAACGCGGGATCGAGCTGGCCGTCAAGGCAGCCGTCGAAGCCATCGACAAGCTCGCGAAGCCGGTCGAAGGCAAAGACATCGCGCACATCGGCAGCATCTCTGCGAACAACGATGAAGAGATCGGCAACATCATCGCCGAGGCAATGGACAAGGTTGGACGCGACGGAGTGATCACCGTCGAAGAGGCGCGCGGTCTCGAAACGACCATCGAATTTGTCGAGGGCATGCAGTTCGACCGCGGCTACCTCAGCCCGTACTTCGTGTCCGATCCGGAGCGGATGGAAGTGGTCCTCGAGAACGCCAAGATTCTCATCTACGAGAAAAAGATCACCTCGATGAAGGACCTCCTGCCGATCCTCGAGCAGGTCGCGCGTCAGGGCAAACCGCTTTTGATCGTCGCCGAAGACGTCGAGGGCGAGGCGCTCGCGACGCTGGTCGTGAACAAGCTGCGTGGAACGCTTTCCGTTGCGGCCGTCAAGGCGCCCGGCTTCGGCGATCGACGCAAGGCAATGCTCGAAGACATCGCCACGCTCAGCGGGGGCAAGCTGATCTCCGAAGACCTCGGCATCAAGCTCGAGAACGTGAAGTGGGAAGATCTCGGCGACGCCAAGCGCGTAACGATCGACAAGGACAACACTACGCTCGTCACCGACACTGACGACAAGGAACGCCACGCGGCCGTGCTCGCCCGCGTGAACCAGATCAAGCAGCAGATTAAGGACACGACCTCCGATTATGACAAGGAGAAACTGCAGGAGCGGATGGCGAAGCTCACACAGGGAGTCGCAGTGATCAAGGTTGGAGCCGCGACCGAGACCGAGATGAAGGAAAAGAAAGCTCGAGTCGAGGATGCCATGCACGCCACCAAGGCAGCGGTGGAAGAGGGCATCGTTCCGGGCGGCGGTGTCGCTCTGATCCTCGCGATCGCCGCGGTCGACAAGCTGAAGCTCGATGGTGACGCCAAGGTCGGCGTCAACGTCATCAAGCGCGCTCTCGAAGAGCCGTTTCGTCAGATCGTCTTCAACGCCGGTCTGGAAAGCTCGGTGATCCTCAACGAAGTGAAGCAGAAAGGCGGCAATTTCGGCTTTGATGCTCGCAACGAGAAGATCGTCGACATGATCAAGGAAGGCATCATCGATCCGGCCAAGGTGACCAAGCAGGCGCTTCAGAACGCCTCCTCGATCGCCGGCCTGATGCTCACCACCGAGGCTCTCATCTCCGAAATCAAGGAAGATGAGAAGCCTTCGGCAGCGGGTGCGGGCGGACCGGGCGGTATGGGCGGCATGTACTGATATCAGGCCTCGGGCTTCAGGCCTCAGGCCTCAGGCGTCAGGGCGGCCTTCGGGCCGCCCTTTTTTTGCCCATTATTTTTCCATCTCCGCCAGGATGACCGTGTTGCCGGCTGCGTCGCGCAGAATCGTCTCCGTCGAGCCGTAGAACGTCTTCCTTCGCTCCACGACGACGTCGGTACCTTGCGGCAGGCGTTTCGTCACCGCGTCGAGGTTCTCCACTTCGATGAAGAGTCCCGACCGGCCGAAATCAGCGCCAATGCGGGTGTCATCGGCGCGAACGCTGTCGAATGTCTGGTACATCAATTCGGCTGCGCCGCTCTGAAGAATTACGAAGCCGAGGCGGTCGCCATGCGGCACTTCGGCAGTTCGCTGGAACTGGAGGGCGTCCCAGAGCGGCAAGACGGGCTCGATCGCATCCACCACGAGAACAGGCGTCTCTCCGGCGAATTCGCGAAAGTCGGCGATGAGATGCGACTGATCGAAGTATCCGAGCTCCGCCGCCAGCTCCGCCCACCCTTCCCGCCCACCCTTCCCGAGCGCAACCGCGCGCCGGAAACGCATCACGCGCGCGAAGGTCTTCGGCGATACGCCGACGTGATGCGCGAACGCGCGCCCGAGATGCTGCCGCGACACGCCGGACGCTTCAGCAACCGACTCAATCGACGCGCGCCCGCCGCTGCGGATGATTGCGTCGACCGCTGCGTCCACGCGCGGATCGGAGCGAACGTCTGCGAGGATCGAACGCAGCGCGTCCTCCACCGCCTCGATCCGATCGGGGTTCAGATGGGGAAAAGTCTTCGTGACATCGCGAAGCGGAACACGCGCGTCGGTCAGCAGTGTCAGCGGAGTCTGCAAGGCAACCGCGGCGCGGCCCGGGCGAAATCGAATTCCGAACGCGCCGACGCTCTCCCCGGCATCGATGCGAAGAGGCCGCGTCATCGCACCGACGACGAACGCGCCCCTCGGATCGAAGACAACGTCGGCACAGCCGTCGGGAAGAATCCGCATCGTACCGGACGAACCCTCGTCGCTCCACCAGTAGGCGTCGACGTATTCGGCGAGCGCGGGACTCGGCGCAATTTCGTGAATCGTCACGATTGCACCTGAGGAATCCCGAACCGTCCGCGCAGGGCCTCGACGAGTGCGTCATTGCCGCGCTGCCACACAATTTCCAGCGGCGATCGCGCCGCTTTCCACGTCAGCCACAACGCGAAAATCAGAAGCGGGATCGTGATCGCGAAGTTCTGCCAGGCATTGAGCGCCCACTGGCCATCCCAGCTCCACTGTCCGTTGTTCGAAAACGGCAGCCAGTACGGAATCGGCCATTGGTAGCCATCCGGTCCGCGCGCGCCGATGACATCGCCGAGCAGATGCAGATGAAAGCTGATGAACGCCATCAGCGAAGTCTTCGCGCGCGCGTGAGCAAAATACGTCGCGATGGCGGTAAAGATGACCGCCGCCAGCAGGTTGTGACAAAGCGTGTGGTGATACTCGGTCCACCACAGGAGCTCGTGTGAGGTTCCGCGCGTGAGCATTTCGGGCAGGATGCCGAATCCATCGACGTCCGGGATGACGGATGCGATCGTGACGATCGCGCGGTCGCGGCGGTCGAGCGGCAGCACCTGCGCGGTCGCCCATCCGATCAACAGATGCTCGATGGGATTCATGCTAGATCCAGTATCGGCGGATGATCGCGACCAACGCAAATGCGTTGCAGATGACCGCGATCGCGCTGATGACGCGCGCATCGAGCCGCAATCGCGGAATTGAAAAAGAGATCGCGAGCAGCGCCAGCGGGAGAATCGGCAGAAAGTAACGCCCTTGCACGCCTTCGATCGCATCGCCGCAAACAATGCTCCAGATCATGTACTGCGACAACATCACGCCCGCTACCGTTCCGATGACGATTCCGATTGCGACAAGCCGGCCGACGGCGGTCAATGTGCGTTTGCTCGTGAGCGCGGCCGCTATCAGCGTGAGTATCTCAATGGCGACGATCGCCGTCGGAAGCGGAAACTCGTTGAGGCCAAACCGGCCGATCAGTCCCTCGACGTAATAGCGGCCGTGCACCCCCAGATCAGCGATGGCAAGGCGCAGGAAGCGCATCGGATCGTGCATCACGCATTGGATCTGCGAGGCTGGATCGATCGGCATCCCGCCGCGCTGCTGATACGCCGCGAGGTGCGCGTAGGCGAACGCGATGACGGTCGCAATCGCCATCGATGTGACAACACCGAATTTTGATCGAAGTGTCCTTCCAGGAATCGCAAGAACGAGAAAGGCGAGAAGGAAATACGCGGGCTTGCACAGACCGAGGAGAAATGCGACCGCGATCAGCGCCGCGGTCGCGCCGCCTTCGACGATCAAGGCGGTGAACAGAACCGCGAGCGCCATGGTTAGCGCGTCGGCGGACCATGATGCGAATTCGAACATCGCCATCGGCAGTAAGGCGATGGCCGCGATGATGTTTCGATAGGAAGCGGCCACGCGCATCGCAATCGCGATGAGCGTGATGGCGACGGCCAGATTGAAGATTCGTCCCGAATAGAACGCGATCAGAGGGCGCACATTGGCGATTCGCGCAACGGCCAGAGCAAAGGCCTGCGGAAGATACGGCACGGGTGTGTACCACGCTGGAAATTCGACGACCGGCTCCTTCACTGGCTCGAGCGGAATGCGAATCGCTGTTTCGTATTGTTTCCTGTTGAATTTGCCGCTGCTGTCAACCCACGACATCACCCACACGAGCGTTTTCAACCCTTGGGGAATCGACGCGGAATCGGCCCTCCCGCCTCCTCTTGGAATCACATGCCCACGGGCAATCGCGGCCGAGCGGAAGAAATGCAGCGTCTCGTCAGGCACGCGCATCGGCGGCGTAATGAAAACAAACGCCAGGCCGATGACGATCATGGCCGCGATGGAGAACCGCATGCACCGCCAGTTTAACGACTGAAAAACGAAACGCCGCCGGTTTCCCGGCGGCGCTCGCCTCTCTCTCCCAACGCGTCAGTGCTGCATCCGGAGAACTTCGGAAAGCGAAAGTGCCGGCAGTGGCTTGCCGAGAAAGAAACCTTGCATCTCGGTGCACCGCCGGTTGAGCAGGTAGGAGAGCTGCTCTTTCGTTTCCACACCCTCCGCCACGACGCGCATGTCAAAACCCTTGGCCATGGTGATCATCGCCTGCACGATGGCCGCATCATCGGCGCGGCGAATCATGTTGTGCACGAACATCGGGGCGATCTTGATGGTGTCGACTGGAAGCTGCTTCAGATCGGCGAACGAGCAGCCACCGCTGCCGAAGTCGTCGATCGCGAGCAGCACGCCGACCTCTTTCAGCGCCTGCAGAATCTCGGTTGCGCGGCTGCAATTGCTCAACGAAGCGTGCGCGATCTCGAGTTCCACGTTGCGCGGTTCGAGGCCGCTCTCGCGGACCGCTCGTTCCACATGCTGCGACAGACTATGAGCGTTGAAGTCGCGCGCCGAGAGATTCACGGCGATGCGTGTCTCCATTCCGGCGTCCTGCCATCCTTTGGCTTGCTGGCAGGCGGTAGACATCACCCATTCTCCGATCTTCCCACCGAGCCCGGCTTCTTCGGCAACACCGAGGAACTCGTTTGGACCGATGATGCCGAGGTCGGGATGGCGCCATCGGAGGAAGGCTTCCACGCACGCGATGCGTCCGGTCTGCACATCGACTTCCGGCTGGTAGAACAGCTCGAATTCGCCGCGGTCGAGGGCGCGACGCACGCTCGAAACCAGCGCCAGACGCTCCAGCGTCCGCGCGTTCAACCGTTCGTCGAAGAACTGATAGAGGTTCCGGCCGAACTCTTTCGCGCGGAACATCGCAGTGCTGGCATGACGCAGGAGCGCGTCGGCTTCGTTCGCGTCGTGTTGCGACATCGAGATCCCGATGCTGGCCGTGAGCTCGATCGCGCGTCCGCCCACGTTGAACGGACGACTCATCGCATCGAGGACGCGCTGCGCGACAATCGCCGATTCAGTTCCGCGGCCGGAATCGCCGACGATGAACACGAACTCGTCGCCGGAGAAGCGCGCCAGCGAATCCTCTTCGCGCAGTGTTGCCGCCAGACGATCGGCGACCGCACGCAGAAGGCGATCGGCCATGCCGCGCCCCAGGGCGTTGTTGACGATATCGAAGCGATCCAGATCGAGCAGGAAAACCGACACGGGGCTCTTGCGGCGCTTCGCGACGGCAAGCGCCACGTTCAGACGGTCGATGAACAGGCTGCGGTTCGGCAGCTGAGTCAGCGCATCGTGATAGGCCTGGTACTCGAAACGTTGGACAGCGGTCCTCTGTTCGGTGACCTCGAACATGGCGCCTTCGATCCAGACTTTGGAAGCCTCATCCACCGAGACGAGCTGCAGGTTCTGCAGCACCCAGGCAATGCTGTTGTCTTTCTTGCGGAGGGCGATCTCGACGTTGTTCAACTTCTGGAGATCATGAAGCGCGGTCGAGATGGAGATCAGGTCCGAGGCGTTTGCATACTCAAATCCGCCGGCGCCGAGAAGCTCGTCGCGCGAGGCGTATCCGAGAATACGAGCGCATTCGTCATTGCAATCGAGCAGCTGACCTTCCGGAGTTTGCCGAAAAATGGCCACCATCTCCTGCGCTACTGTGTCAGTGCTACGCATATGAGGGCCTCGTATCAGAGGTACGCCCATACCGTAGGTTGATTTACTGCCGTTTAAAATCCATCAATGGATGGAAGGAGGTATATCGAACGGTATACCCTGGCGCTAAAGGATTCCCCGCTCAAGGGCATACATCGCGAGCTCGACCCGTCCGTGCACCCCCAGTTTTTCGTAAATTGTGTGCAAATGGGTCTTCACGGTCCCTTCTCCGATCGACAGCTTGAGTGCGATTTCCTTGTTCCGCAGGCCGGAGGCAACCATCTTGACGATCTCGGTTTCGCGCTTGGAGAGCACTTCGACGATTTTCCTGGCTTCTTCGCGCTGTGATAAACGGTCGAGAGCGCGGCTGACCAGCATCGGTTCCAGCGCCCGCTCGCCGCGTTGAACTCTGCGGACGGTATCGACGAGATTGACCGCCGCCGCTTCCTTGAGGACCAGGCCCGACACGCCGGACTGCATCGCCTCGAGCACTTCATCATCATCGAGCGTTGCAGTCAGAAGCACGACGCGCGTCTTCAGTTTTTCGGTGTGAACATTCTTCAGCACCCACAGGCCATTCCCTTTCGGCATGTTGATGTCGAGAACGAGGACGTCGGGACGCTTCGCCCGGACGACAGCCAGTGCGTCCTCGCCGTTGGTCGCCGTGCCGATGACCTCGAAATCCTGCTCGCGCCGGAAAAGCTGCTCCAGTCCTTCCAGAATGATTCGATGATCGTCAGCGAGGACGATGCGAATCGTCACGAGGTCCCCGCGAATCCGAGCGGCACCGAGATCTCCACGCGCGCGCCGGCACCACTCGACTCCACCGCCAGTTCGCCATTGAGCGCGGCAACGCGTTCGGCCAGCATCGCCGGACCCACACCACTCTTACGGATCGCGTCCAGCGTCAGACGGCCGTTGAATGGAAATCCGCTGCCGTCGTCGACCACCTCGATGTTCATTTTGTTGTCGCCGCTCGACAGCCGTATGCGCACTTGTGACGCTCCGCCGTGCTTGGCGGAATTCGTGACCGCTTCCTGGATGATGCGAAAGGTTTCCTGGCCCAGGGATTTCGCTACGAGGGGGTCGATACTCTCGATCTCGAACGCGACTCCTATGCCCCACTGCTTCTCGAAACGCGATCGAAGATCGTCCATCCGCGATTGAAAGTCGAACGGCACCTCGATGCGCCGTCTCGGCCGCAACTGCTCGACATAGGACCGCAATTCGCGTTGATCCGCCATGATCAGGCCTTCGATATCGGTGATCATCCGGCGCGCTTCCGCCGGTTGCTTGTCGATCAGGCTGTGGATGGTCTCGAGTTGCAGGACGACGCCGGTGAAGGATTGCAGCAATCCATCGTGAAGATCGCGCGCAACCCGGACGCGTTCCTCCTGCACCGCTTCGCGCGTTGTCGTGCGGAGCGCCACGCCATAGTCCATCGAGCGCTCCACCAGCAGCCCGATCAGGTCAGCCACGATCAGCGAGTATGCGTTGATCGCTTTCGGCTCCGCGACGAAGATGCGCCCCTGGATTGCTTCGCCGCGGATCGGCACTGAGATCACTTCGCGCAATCCGGTGGCAGCGCGAAAATTACTCGAGATTGAATTTCCGGAATCGTGAAATGAAACGTCCGCCACCGCGGGATCGACCAGGGGCAGGTACGGCTCGGGCTCAGCTTCCCGCCAGGTGAAGCCGTCCTCGGACAGAGTGACGACGACCAGCCACGGCTCTTCGCGCTCTTCCCAGGCCATCACGGCACGAGGCGCATCGAAGATCGTGCAGCAGGATTTCAGCGATTGCCGGACGGTCGACCGCTGGTCAAGAGCGAGACCACGCGGCCACTGTCGCAGCCACCCGCCGATCTCCTCTGGGCCCATCGACAGATGTTAAGCCCGTCAGCGGAGATTCGTGAATAAGGCCGCAAATATTTCGACGCCGTCCCACAGATTCTGGATCCGGAGGTTCTCGTTGGCGGCGTGCTGGTTGTTGTCATGGTTCGCGATCGGCA
The DNA here is from genome assembly GCA_030948915.1 of Acidobacteriota bacterium. GTDB lineage: Bacteria > Acidobacteriota > Thermoanaerobaculia > Gp7-AA8 > Gp7-AA8 > Gp7-AA10. The sequence goes on along the minus strand of JALYZI010000115.1, from coordinate 9,511 downwards.
GCCCGACGACCGGCGTATTGCCTCGCTGAAACAGATACATCGGAACGCTGCCGCCGAGCGATGGCAGCAGATACGGCGGCACGCCCTGGGCGGCCGTGATCACGTTTGCGACCCTCCGGCTGATCGGCAAATCCATCGCTGTTCGCGCAGCCGGATATCCGGGTCCCCAGACGAGTTTGACCACATTCGGGTGCGCGACGCGCGTGGCTGCGTCCGGTGTGTCGTGCACGATGAAGAAATTCTGCGCGGCAATGTGCCGCTCGACGCGTTCGCGAATCTTCTCCGGCGTCTCGGCAGGCACCAGCCGAAAGTCGATCGACGCCTTCGCCTCGGTGCTGATCGTGTTGGATGCCTGCTCTTCGACATGGCCGCCGAGGAAGCCGCGCAGATTCAGCGCTGGCAGGAGGATGAGCTCATTCAGTGGTTTGCCTTCACCCTCGACTCGACCCAGCGCGAGCTCGCGTTTGAGATCGCCATCGATGTTCGGGATCGCCGCCAGCGCGTCGCGTTCAGCCCCGGTCAGCGGCGTGACGTCGTCGTAGTAGCCGTCGATGAGAATCTTGCCGGCCGTGTCGCGCATGCTGTCGATCAGATGCGTGAGGGTCACGATCGGATTGGGGGCCCAGTTGCCGTAGTGACCGCTGTGGAGCGGCCGCGAAGGGCCATACACGGTGATTTCGAGGTCGGTGACGCCACGCGCGCCGAAGTAAAGCTGCATGTGGCGGCTTTGATGCACCGGGCCGTCGCACAGCATCCATGCGTCTGCGGTCATCTCCGCCGCGTACTTTTCGAAATACGCGGGGAGGTGCGGAGAACCGGCTTCCTCCTCGCCTTCGAAAACGAATTTCAAATTCACGGACGGCGTGGCCTTCACCGATTTCAGAGCATCCAGCGCCGCCAGCATTGCGATGATGGGCGCTTTGTCGTCGCTCGCTGAACGCGCGTAGATCCGCGCTTCGGGATCGATGTGCGCTGACGGCTCGATCACGCTGCCATTCGAAGCGCGGAGAACAGGTTGCCAGGGCGGCGATGTCCACTGCTTCGCATCGACGGGTTGTCCATCGTAGTGCGCGTAGAACGCGATCGTGATTTTTGCGCCGCGTGCCGGTATCGTCGCGTAGACGAGCGGCGGTGCGCCTTCGAGGCGAAGCAGCTTCGCATCTGCGCCGCGCCGCGTCAGCATCGTGACCAGCGCATTGGCGTTCTTCTCGATGTTGGCGGTATCGGATGCGAGATTCGGTATCGCGAGCAGATCCATCAGCTCCGCGACGATTTCGCGTTCGTGTTTGATGCGATAGTCGCGGGCGCCACGCGACACCTCCACCGGCGAAATCGCCAGCGCCGGTAGCGCAATCAGCGACAGCAGCAGCAGTTTTTTCACAGTTTGTAACTGTGATAGATAGCACAAATGAAGAAAACGCTCGTTCTCCTACTTGTCGTCTGCCCGGCCGTTTTCGCGCAGGAGCGCACGCCGTCGATCGCCACACCCGCCCCGGTCCGTCGCGAGGAGCCCGTAGCGGATAAACCCGAGCGAACCACTCCACCGAAGGAGCAGGCGCACGATCAAATCGTCACAACGCAGCACACGATGTCGGTCGGTGGACAACCCATTGCCTACACCGCGCGCGCCGGGACGATGGTTTTGAGAGACGAGGAGGGAAACCCTCGCGCGAACTTCTTCTTCGTCTCGTACACACGCGACGCGGTTGATGCAGCGCGCCGGCCGGTCACCTTCACGTTCAACGGCGGTCCGGGATCGTCTTCGGTCTGGCTGCACATGGGCGCATTCGGCCCGAAGCGCGTCGTCTATCGCGATGACGAAGGTCATGCGGCGATGCCGCCCTACCGTCTCATCGACAACGACAACACGCTGCTCGACGTCACCGATCTGGTCTTCATCGATCCGGTCACCACCGGTTTCAGCCGCGCGATTCCGTTCAAGGACGCGAACAAGTTTCACGGCGTCGACGCCGACATCGAATCCGTCGGCGAGTTCATTCGTCTGTGGATGACGCGCTACGGCCGGTGGAACTCGCCGAAGTTCCTCGCCGGCGAAAGTTACGGCACGACGCGCGCCGCCGGCTTGTCGGGATGGCTGCAGCAGCAGGGCGTCTATCCGAACGGCATCGTCCTGATCTCATCGATCCTCAACTTCCAGACGTCGTCATTCGATAGCGGCAACGATCTCGCGTATCAACTGTTTTTGCCGACCTACACCGCGATCGCGTGGTATCACAAGAGACTCTCGCCTGATCTGCAGAACGGGACGGTCGACAATGCGGTAGCGGCGGCTGAAAAATATGCGTTAGGTCCCTACGCCGCCGCTCTCATGCAGGGCGACCGGATCAGCGACGAAGAGCGCCGCAACGTGGCTTCGCATCTCGCCAGTCTCACCGGTCTGCCGGAAGACTACATCGAGCGCGCGAACCTGCGCATCCGCATCGATCGATTCGACAAGGAACTGCTGCGCGCTCAGCGCCGCACGGTCGGCCGCCTCGACGGGCGCTTCACCGGAATCGATCGCGATGCCGCCGGCGAGTCGCCGGAATTCGATCCGTCTTACGCCGCGATTTTCGGCGAGTACACCGCCGCCTTCAACGACTATGTCCGTCGAGATTTGAAATATGAGACCGACGCAGCTTACGAGATTCTGACCGGGAAAGTGCGTCCATGGAACTACGACCGCGCGCAGAATCGATTTGTCGATGTCGCGGAAACGCTGCGCGGAGCGATGAGCCAGAATCCCTACCTGAAGGTATTCGTCGCGAACGGCTACTACGACCTGGCCACACCGTTCGCCGCCACGAAGTACACATTCGCGCGCCTGCAGCTCGACCCCGAGGTGCGCAAGAACGTAGCGATGGATTTCTTCCAGGGCGGCCACATGATGTACATCGACCGCAAGGCGCACGCGAAACTCAAGAGCGACATCGCAGATTTCATTCGCGGCGCGTCGAACACGCAGTAGGATTGCATGTGCCCCGGATTCTCATTACAAATGACGACGGTATCTACAGCGAAGGCATCCGCAAGCTGGCGGATGCGCTTCGCGACGTCGGCGAAGTCGTCATCGTCGCACCCGATCGCGAGCAGAGCGCAGCGTCACACGCGCTGACGCTCAACCGCCCGCTGCGCCTCCTGCAGCTCCAGGAAAACGAGTGGATCGTCGACGGCACGCCGACCGACTGTGTCAATCTGGCGGTCCTCAAGCTGATGAGGGAAAATCGGCCGGACATCGTCGTCTCCGGCATCAACTTCGGCCCCAACCTCGGCGACGACGTGACGTACTCCGGAACAATCTCCGCGGCGTTCGAAGGAGCCTTGCTCAACATTCCGTCGATCGCGCTGTCGGCGCTGGTCGGCAAGAATTTTTCGTTCGCACGCTGTGCCGAATTCGCAGCACGCCTCACGCGCCACATTCTCGAGGGCCCGCCGGATCCGCAAATCATTCTCAATGTGAATTTTCCGGTCGCTGATTTCAAAGGCGTCAAGGTCACGCGGCTGGGAAAGCGCGTTTATTCCGAGGGAGTCATCGAGCGCCTCGATCCGCGTGGACGGAAGTACTACTGGATCGGCGGCGATCCACCGACGTGGCATCCCGGCGAAGGCACCGACTTCGAGGCCATCCAGAATGGATACGTTTCGATCACGCCGCTGCATCTCGATCTGACACATCACGATTCGATTCCGCGCCTGAAACCGCTCGAGGAGCTTCTTGGCCAGGTCTCCGAACGAAGCTGACTTTGCGCATCAACGCGCGTTGATGGTCGACCGGCACGTCGCGACGCGCGGAATCACCGATCCTCGAATCCTGCAGGCGATGCGCGAAGTGCCGCGACACCTGTTCGTGTCGCCGGTCGTGGCGAGCAAGGCCTACGGTCCGGGAGCGCTTCCGATCGGCGCGAGTCAGACAATTTCGCAGCCGGCCATCGTCGCGCACATGATCGAGTTGCTCGAGCTGCGCGGCGATGAGAAAGTGCTGGAGGTTGGCACGGGAACGGGATACCAGGCCGCCGTGCTGTCCAAACTTGCCGGCAAAGTGTTTTCGATCGAGCGCATCTCCGATCTCGCCAGCCGCGCGATGGAGTTGATTCGTGAGCTCAAGATCAACAACGTGAGCGTCAAAGTCTTCGACGGAACTTACGGATGGTCCGATCAGGCGCCGTTCGATCGCATCATCATCGCGGCCGCCGCTCCAGAAGTGCCGCAGCCGCTCGTGCAGCAGCTCGCTCGGACCGGAATCATGATCCTGCCGATCGGTGCGGAAAAGAATCAGCGGCTCGCGCGCGTCCGTCGCGTTGGAACTACCGTGCAGATCGAAGATTGCGGCGCAGCGGAGTTCGTCCCGCTGGTCGGACGCTTCGGCTGGAAGGAATAGCGGATGCGCGTTCGAACGGTCATCATCGTGACCGCATTCGTCTCCTCGATCCTCGGCGCCGTCGTCGCGTATCTCGTCCTGACAGTGCCCAACGATCTGGAAGCCGGCGTTCTCATGCGAACGGCCCGCAAACAGATCGCGGCCGGCGACAACGAGCACGCGCGGCAATCGTTATCCAAAATCGTGCAGCAGTATCCACGCACGGATGCCGCCGCGGCGGCGACGGTCGCGCTTTCCTCGCTGGCCGACAACGAACGCAAGAGACTGGCGGCCGGTCTGGCCGGTCAAAAGATCGAATCGGCGGCCCAACAGAAGCAAATCACAGCGCTGCAGCAGCGGATCGACGCGATCGCCGCGCGGCCTGTTCCGCAACCCGTGATCATCCATGAGGCCGCACCGGCGAAGAAGGCGCCGGCGAAGAAAGCGCCCACGAAGCGCAAGCCCAGGCGCCGCCGCCGTTAGGGGCATTGTAGAATCTGCGCCGCAATGGCAAAAGAGCAGCGGCACATCCATATCCATGGAAAGGTTCAGGGTGTCGGGTACCGCTTTTTTGCGACCCGCGTGGCGCGTCGACTCGGCCTCAAAGGCTCGATTCAGAACAATCGCGACGGCTCGGTCGAAGCGACCGTTGAGGGAGAGACGAGCGCGATCGACGAATGGATCGAGGAACTGCGGGAAGGTCCGCGGTACGCCGAGGTCACGAAGATCGATCAGGAATCGAAGGACTTCTCGGGAAAGCTCCCCGACTTTGACGTCAAATTCTGATGGACCTCAAGACCTACATCCGCGACGTTCCCGACTTTCCGAAGAAGGGCATCCTCTTCAAGGACATCACGCCGCTGTTGCGCGCGCCGGAGGCGCTCGAGTACTGCGTCGGCGCGTTGGCCGAGCCATTTCGTCGCAACAAGATTACGAAAATCGCGGCGATCGAGTCGCGCGGTTTCATCTTCGGAAGCTGCGTTGCGCGGCTGCTCAATGCCGGATTTGTCCCGATCCGCAAGCCCGGAAAACTTCCGTGGACCACACGCCGGAATGAATATGTCCTCGAGTACGGGACGGATGCGCTCGAAATTCATGACGACGCCCTGACCGCTGAAGATCGCGTCGTGCTGATCGACGACGTCCTGGCGACCGGCGGCACCGCTGCTGCCGCATCCTGCCTGATACGCGAGCTCGGCGCTGATCTCGTCGGCGTGGCGATGGTGATCGAATTGTCGTTTCTGAATGGACGCACCAAATTGAACGGGATTCCTGTGCATTCCTTGATCACCTATTAGTGGCCGGTTGACGGTTGCCGGTGGCCGACGAGAGGGCACCGGCAACCGGCAACCGTCCACCATGTACGACCTCATCGTCATCGGCTCCGGTCCTGCCGGCGAAAAAGGGGCGGCGCAGGCCGCCTACTTCGGCAAGAGCGTGACGCTCATCGAGCGCGAGCCGGTCCTCGGCGGTGCGTGCGTGAACACCGGCACGATTCCATCCAAGACCCTTCGCGAATCGGCCCTTCACCTCTCCGGTTTTCGTCAGCGCGGATTCACCGAGGCGGTCGATCTCAAGATGAAGAGCGTGACGATCGACGACTTCATGTACCGCAAGCAGCACGTCCTCGAAAAAGAGTGGACGCGCATCGACGAAAACCTGCGGCGGCACAACGTCGTTCACCTGCAGGGCGTGGCGCGTTTCGAGTCTCCGACGCGCGTCGTCGTGACCAACTCTGTCGGACAGCAAACCGTCGAAGCACAAATCGTTCTGATTGCGTCCGGCTCTTCGCCCTACCGGCCAACGACAGTGCCGTTCGATGATGAATCCGTCTGCGACAGCGACACGATTCTGCGGATTGGAAAAATCCCGGCGAGTCTGGCCGTCGTCGGCGCCGGTGTCATCGGCTGCGAGTACGCATCGATCTTCGCGGCCCTCGGCGTCGAAGTGCACCTCATCGATGCCCGCTCCACGCTGCTCCCTCACATCGACCGCGAGATCGTTCGCGTGCTCCTCGGCGAGCTCCAGAATCGTCTCGGCGTGACGCTGCACCTCGCCTGCGAAGTGCAGACGATCGAGAAATGCGACGGCAGAGTGTCGCTGACGCTGCGCAATGGCACCTGCATCATGGTCGACAACGTTCTCTACGCCGCCGGAAGAAACAGCAACGTCGCCGACCTCAATCTCGAATCGATCGGCGTCAAGACCGGCAATCGCGGCGTGGTGCTCGTCAACGAGAACTATCAGACCAGCGTGCCGAACATTTACGCCGCCGGTGACGTCATCGGTTTTCCGGCGCTGGCATCGACATCGATGGAGCAGGCGCGCGTCGCGATGGTGCACGCCTTCAATTTGAAATACAAAACGAAGGTGGCCTCGCTTCTCCCCTACGGCATCTACACGATCCCGGAGCTTTCGACCGCCGGCCTGACCGAAGAGGACTGCAAGACGAAATCGCTGCCGTACGAGGTCGGCCGCGCGTCGTTTCGCAACAATCCGCGCGGTCAGATCATCGGCGACACCAAGGGCCTGATCAAGCTCGTTTTCGATCCGGAAAGTCTCAAGCTCCTCGGCGTCCACATCGTCGGAGAAAACGCGTCGGAGCTTCTGCACATCGGCATGATGGTCATGCAGTTCGACGGCACGATCAACGCCTTCATCGACAGCGTCTTCAACTTTCCGACGCTCAGCGATGCCTACAAATACGCGGCGTATGATGGCCTCGGCAACGTCGCCCGCAGGCGCACCGCCGGAGCGAAACAGGAGATCAGGACATGAAACAACTCGCTGAGATCATCGAAGGGCAGACGATCTTCCACGCCAGCTCCTCCGATAACGTTCGCGACGTCGCCAGGATGATGAGCGACAAGAATGTCGGCGCGGTGGCTGTCCTCGACTCCGGCCGCCTGGTCGGAATTTTTTCAGAGCGCGATCTGATGAGGCGCGTGGTCGCCGCGGGTTTGAATCCCGAGAAAACGACCATCGCCAGTGTGATGACCAAGGAGATCGTCGTTGGCAAGCCGGAAGACGACATCAACGCAGCACTGCAGAAGATGCACTCGGTCGGTTGCCGTCATCTTCCGGTGATCGATTCCGGCAATCTGGTTGGAATGGTGTCGCTCCGCGACCTGCTCGAGATCGACGACGACACGCAGCGCAAGCGTGTGAGCTTCCTCAACGAGCTCGTGACTTACAGCCCCGACTACGAGAGCTGACTCTTCAGGCGCAGTGCCGGCGACTCGCGCGTGATGTGCACGCCCGGCTGCAGCTCGAATGCATCTTCCGTCTGACCGCCGCCGATCAGAAGGCACAGGCGCGCGAGCTCCTTGAAAGAAGCGGGGTCACCTTCGATCGAGACCGTTCCCTGATCGACTCGGATCGTGAGCGGCGCGTGCGCCATTCCCTCCAGAGCCATGATGGCCAGGTCGTAGTTCATGGCTCGTCCTCGCCGCGATAGATCACAGAATTCTTCTCCGTTTCCTGAAGCGCGATCTCATGAAGCGATCCCTGCGTAATCGCCGGCGCCAGCTCTTTCCAGAATGCGCGCGCAAGATTCTCGGCGGTCGGGATGACTCCGCGCAGGAAATCGACATCGGAATTGAGATTCGTATGATCGACGCGATCGACCACGCGCTCGCGAACGATGTCCTTGAGTTTCTTCAGGTCGATCACCATTCCGGTCTCGGGATCGATCTTGCCGCGCACGCTGACTTCGATCGAGTAGTTGTGGCCATGTCCGCCGGGGTTGTCGCATTTGTCGTACGTCCGGCGGTTCCATTCCGCATCGAACTTCGGATTGTTGAGACGGTGCGCCGCGGAGAACGTCAGCCTGGCCGTTACGATCATGGTCAGAGGGTTACGCCGGCGAGCGCGGTGCGGACTTCGTTCTGCTGCGCCACCAGTTGCTGGCGCAGCCCCTGAAAATCGGCCTCGCTCTGCAGATACGCGAACAGCGGATTGGAGAGGATGTAGCTGGCCGTCGGCTCTTTGCGTTCGACGGCTTTCTTCAGCGCCAGCAGCACGCCCGGCGAGTCGCCGCTGATCACAGCCACCTCGGCCACCGTCGTCCAGTAATCGTCGCCGGGCGTCGACGCCGGAAGCGCGGCCTTCAGCTCGGCGTCGGCATCGGCTTTCTGTCCTGCGGAAGCCGCGATATATGCTTTCAATATATGTAGACCATAATTAGGATCATTCTCTTGAAGCTTTTTCAGCTCGAGCTCGGCCATCGGCGTGGAATGACGCAGCACCGCGCATTTTCCGATCTTCAGCGCCAGCGAGGGATTGTTCTGGACCTTCTCCTCGACCGTGTAATAGGCCTGCGCCGCGTTGTCGATTTTTCCGGAGGCCAGCAGTAGATCGGGCTCGTGGATGATCGCGGCCGATGGGTCGGCGGAAAGGCGTTGCAACGCGGCCGCGAACCTGGCGGAGTCGTTCGCGGAGTACGCATAGCGTCCGATGACATTCAACGCTTCGATGTCCGCCGATTTGCGTTTGAGAATGGCAGCGTAGGTGTTGAGGGCGGTCGCGAGATCGCCGGTCTTCAGGCCGTACCGCGCCACCATTCGCGCCGCTTCGAGGTTCGTCGGGTCACCGGCCACGACCTGTTTGGCGGCAGCGACTGATTCGGCTTCCTTCCCCTCAGACGCGAAGTGATGCATTCCGAACAACGCCAGCGGCGGGAAATTCGGATCGGCTTTGATGGCAGCCCGGAGCGCGGCATCCGTTTTCTTCCGATCGCCGGCTGCGTCGGCGACGATCGCATCCGAGAACGCGTTGTAGGCCGTCGCCGATGCTGCCGCAGGATGTTGCGGCAGATTGAGCTGACTCGAAACGTACTGCACGACCGCCTGCACGCCGCTGGCAACATCGAGCATTGGGACGGCGGTCATGCCTGCAACGATTTCAGGTCCGGTCGCGCCGCCGCGCACCGTTACGGAAAACGGCGTCACGTCGGGCGACGCCGTATCGGCGATGCGAAGCTCCGGAAAAGAACGCAGCACCTCGACCGCGGCCAGTCGTACCACGTTGGCTCGAGTGGCGAGAGTCGGATCGGTACCTTCGACGGTGAACGGCTGCAAAACGATTTTTCGGGGATTGTCGGGTGTCACTGCAGCCGGCGCAGTCGATGTCTTCGGCTGGGCAACAACGGAAGCT
>JALYZI010000113.1 GCA_030948915.1 Acidobacteriota bacterium | reverse complement strand
GATGTCCATTCCGACCTTGGACGCGCCGAACATCAGCGAATGGGCCATGTTGTTGCCGTCGCCGACCCACGCAAGCTTTTTCTTCTTGAGTTTGCCGAGATGTTCCCAGGCGGTGAAGTAGTCGGTCATGGCCTGACATGGGTGAGACAAATCCGTGAGGCCATTGATAACCGGTATCGTGGCGTTCTCGGCTAAGTCCGTCACGGTTTTGTGTGCGAACGTGCGCGCCATGATGCCGTCGACGTAGCGCGACAGCACCTTGGCGGTGTCGGCGATCGGCTCGCCGCGACCGAGCTGAATGTCGCGCGAAGAAAGAAAGAGCGCATGACCGCCCATCTGAAACATCCCCACTTCGAACGACACGCGCGTGCGCGTCGATGATTTTTCGAAGATCATCGCCAGCGTCTGGCCTTTCAAAGCATCGCAGAACTTGGCCGGCTTCGCTTTGATCAGTTTCGCGATCTTGAAGATCTGCATCACCTGCGCGGCGGTCCAGTCGTGGATTTCGATGAAGTCTTTCTGTTTCATTTGACGATCGTCGCATCGATCGCGGCCGGTTTCGTAATCCGGCGAACCGGTGCGATCTCCGCCTCCAGGCTGGCGTCGAAAAAGTTCCATTCGAACAGGCCATCGTCGCTGCGCGGCTCGAGAAGGTAGAACGCGAGCCTGGCAAGCGGCTGATTCATGCGCACGAGGAATGTCCCGGCCGCGATTTTCTCGCTGCGCTTTTTCCATTTGCCTGTAACCGTCGCTTCGTGATGGCCCTGGAACGCATGCTCGCTGAGTTTCACGCCGCCGATTGCGAATTGTTCGACGTCCAGTTGCGCGTCCTGCGTCAGTCTCTCGACAACGATGCCGTGCGTGTGAAGATTGCTCGCGGCGTTCTCGGCTGCTGCGTCGATCAGGTACGCGTAGGGAACATCGCTCTTTTCGGTTGCGGCGAAGATCCCGTAGTCCGTCATCTTGACCGGAACGATCTCGCCGGTTCGGTGGATGTGGTGCGGCGTCTCGCCTGGATTCTCAGGTTCGGGCACGCCGCTTCCCGGATCGGCCGGAACGCACCGCTCCCACAGAATCTCCGTCTCCTTCCACGGCTTGATCTCGAATCGCACGCCCGCTTTGCGAAACTTTCCGCGGCGAATCTGCTCGTCGGCGCGATCGGCGATCCGCATCATCTTCTTTCCGTGCTTCTCGACGGCGTTGAGGATCTCGTGGAGGAAGTGATACGTGACGTCGACCCTCGCCCGGAAATCGATGTAGCTGTACGCCTCGGAAAGAATCGTGAAGCGATTGCGGAGGCCGGCGTAGTTGTTCCCGAATCGCGGCCGCGAATCGAACGTGTACCAGCCTTTATCCGGCGTGAGCTGATTCAGAAAATTGCCGTAGTAGTAGGTCTCCTGATGATGCTGCGTCCGCATCTGCTCGCGAATGTGAGGCAGCAGGGTGTCGCGCTCGAAGTCGATGAGATCCGGCGACGCATTCGGATTCAGTGTCGGGCTGTATGTCAGCGCGTAACCGTGATAAGAGCCGTTGGTCGTGTGCAGGTCGACAGAGAGCAGCGGGTCCCATCGGTTGAGGACATTCGCGATCAGGCCGCGCGCTTCCGGCGATTCGAGCTTCATGTAGTCGCGGTTGAGATCGAGGCCCTGCGCGTTTTCGCGCACGCCGACGCCCTCCGGCGGGCCGTTCTGCGTTTTGCGATGTTCGGTGGAGAGATTCTCGTTGCCGTCAGCGTTGTAAATCGGAGCGATGAGAATCGTCATCTCGCCGCGCAATTTCCGCGACGTAGAAACGAGATCGCGGAGAAGCATCTGTGCCGCTTCTTTTCCTTCGACCTCGCCGGCGTGGATATTCGCCATGACGAAAACGATCGGCAGTCCGGCGGCGTGCGCACTACGCGGATCGACTACGCCCGGCGGTCCCGCGATGACCAGCGGCAGCGCGCGTCCTTCGTTCGTTGTCGCGAAAGTCTCGACGCGGATGTCCGGATCGGCGCGTTGGATCGCGCTCACGAATGCGACGACATCGTCGTAACGCGACGTTGCGCGGTAATTGCTCGACTCAGCGATTGTCTTCGGTAGTTCCTGTGCCACTGCGACCTCACTCAACAGGCAGAAGAAAATAAGCGCTCTCGCGCGCATCGACCCGTCCTTCTTCCTGCAACTTTATCAAGTGCGCCCCGATCTGCACCTCGGCCGCCTTTTCGAGGCGCGGATCGAGCCCGGCATAAATCCGGCGGCGCATCTCCGGAATCGTGTCCGCGCCGGCAGCCAGAGCGTTGAGGATCTGCCGCTCGCGTTGCAGTCGATGTGCAATGTAATCATCAATGAGCGCGACCGCATCATCGCGCGTCGGTCCGTGCGCAGGATAGATCCGCCTCGGATTGCGCGCTCGGAGCGTCTGCAGCGATCGAATGTACTGCGCCATGTTGCCGTCGGGCGGAAAAATCGCCGTGGTGCCCTCGCCGAGGATGGTGTCGCCGGTGAAGAGGTCACGGTCGGCGGTGAGGAAACAGACGTGTTCCTGCGTGTGGCCCGGCGTCGCAATCACCTCGAGGTCCTCGACAGTTTCGCCGCCGCCGATGATGACGTCGGTTTCGTCGAGGACGCCCGCCGGCGCCACGATGCGCGCGCCCGTCGTCCGTTTCAGGGGAATCGCGGCCGGGGCGTGATCGGCGTGACGATGGGTGATCAGAATCGTTCGCAGCTTCGGCATCGCGGCGCGGATGGCCTCGATATGCGACTCGATCGCGGGGCCCGGATCGAGCACCACGGAATCGCCTAACAGGTACGTTCGCGTTCCACTCAGCGTGAACGGACCGGGATTCGGCGCAACGATGTCGCGAATGTTCACGGCAGGACGAACGTCTTCTTCCCGTTTTCGATCACCATGATCGGGCAGGTGGTAGGAATCTCGGCATTGCGGCGCGATTCGATCAATTCGCCGGAAGAGCGGAACCCGACGATCGCCTCGAGATTCTTGAGCGTAGGAAACACGAGCGGGAAATCGCCGCGCATGTGCCGCTCGATCGCGGCGGCCGGCGAGATCCAGGTCACGTCGGCGATTTCGCCGTTCTGCGGTTTGGCGACGGTCGAGCGATCCGTACGAGCGAGAAAAAAATAGGTGTCGAACCGTTTCGGAAGTCCGACCGGCGTGATCCAGTGCGCAGTCCAGACGAATTTGTCAGGATCCATGAGTCGGACGCCGGTTTCTTCGCGGAGCTCACGCGCGGCAGCGAAGCGCATGGTGTTTAGGAGAATGCCATCGCCGCGAACCTCATCCTCTTCTTCGACCCCGCCGCCTGGAAACGCCCACACGTCCGGCGCAAAGCTGCTTTTCTCGGGACGGCGAACCATCAGCACTTCCATGGGATCGTCGCGCAACAACAGCACGCTGGCGGCTGGAATCGCCTCTACTTCTGCCATCCCACCCATTCCTCGCCACCCGGCCCGCGCTCCTTTTTCCAGATCGGAACCGTTTGTTTGAATCGATCGATGACCGCGCGGCAAACCTCGAAGGCTTCGCCGCGATGCGGCGATGAACAGGCGATGACGATCGACGCATCGCCGACTTTCAGGAGCCCCAGCCGGTGCGTGACGGCGACGGCCACCTGCGGAAATCGTGTATTAATATCATCTAATATTTTAGTGATCTCTTTTTCGGCCATCGGCCGATACGCCTCATAGAGGATCGATTCGACCGATTTGCCTTGGTGGTGATTCCGGACGACGCCCTCGAACACGACGCAGGCGCCGTCGGACGGTCGCATCACGCGCTTCACGAGATCCTGCGAATCGATCGGCGCGTCGGTGAGATGGCTCATCCGCCGGCCACCGGTGGAATGAACGCGACTTCATCGCCGTCGCGCAGAATCTCGTCGGCGGAAACGTAACTCTCGTTGACCGCAGTCATCGGCGGCCGTTCGTAGCCTGCGAGCTCCCGATGCTGCGCGCGCAGCGTCGTCCACACATCAACCGCCCGCGTCCCCTCGGGCAGGTCGACGAATTCCTCTCCCTTGCCGGCGATGTCGCGAAGGATCGCGAAATAGAGCAGCCGCACTTTCACGACGCCCCCGCCAGTCCGATCTGATCGGCGATCTCCACGAGTGCCGCGCGCAGGAAGGTGATGTGTTCCTCGAGATCGACACCCAGCTCGGCCGCGCCGTTGATGATGTCGTCGCGGCTGACGCTGCGTGCGAACGCTTTGTCTTTAAGTTTCTTTTTCACCGATGCCGGCTTCACATCCACGATGGATTTGCTCGGCTGAACGAGCGCGCAGGCGGTAAGAAATCCGCACAGCTCATCGCACGCGAAGAGCGCCTTGGCCATCAATGTCTCGCGTGGAACTCCGGTGTACGGCGCGTGGCCCATGATCGCGTGGCGCAATTCCGGATCGAAACCGTTCTCCTCGAGAATCTTCGAGCCGACGTACGGATGCTGATCGGCGTTCGGAAATTGCTCGTAATCAAAATCGTGCAGAAGGCCGCAGATTCCCCAGCGGACGGGATCTTCGCCGGGCGCGAGTTTGCGCGCGCAGGCCTGCATCGCGTACTCGACCGCCAGCGCATGCTTTCGCAACGAATCCGATTTTGTGTATTGGTGCAGGAGCGCGAGCGCCTCGTCGCGGGTCTTGTTCACATCAGAAACGATATCGAATTCCGATGGTTGTGTGTCCGTTCTGCGGTTTCGGGATGTGAACGCCCTGTCCGGACGGCGTGATGTCGGTCCGGCGAAACGGCGATGACGTCACGATGTCCTGTACGTGCCCTTCGACCGCAAAGCTCTGTCTCCACCACCACGCCACCCCCACGCCCGCCGCGCCCCCCCACCGCCCGCGCGTTCCTTCGAACAGCGGCGTACTCACGCCGCCGCCCGTCCGGCGACGCACGTTGTAGAGCGCGTAAGCCGGTCCGCCGAGGAGCTCGAATCGGAAAGCGCCGTGAGGGTTGATTCGAAAGACGAGGGGAGTCGCAATTGCGGTGACATTCATGCGCCCGGCATCGATGTTCACGCCCTGGCCGCCGCTCGCAGCTTTGATCCGCAGAGGCGCGCGCGTCCAGGTCCCTTCGAGTCGAACAGCGAAGCGTTCGCTGAGGGTGCGTTCGAGATCGACCACCGCGCCGGCTCGCGTTGCTGCCGACAGACGATTCGTGGCCGTGCCCGTCTCGGTTCCATTCGAGATCGTGATCGTCCGCTCTGCGAACCGGCCGAAAACGAAGGGCCCGGTTGCGACGCCGAGACTCCAGGACTCGGCGCGGACGTTGGACGCACTGGCGATCAGAACTGCAACTGCAAGAAAGCCTTTCCCCAAGATGCCGGTCAGATTTGCAACGCTGGCGCCATCGTTGAAAAAATTTCCGCAGCGTGCGCGGCGGTCGCGTGTGTTTGCCGATGCGAGAAACCCCGCTTATAACCTGAGTTTTCTCAATTCGCGCCGCCGAGCGAAGGGATTTGCGAGCGCCATTATTTGTCTTGGCTCGCTATTCGCAACGCGACAGGCATCATGAAAAGGGTTTCGAGTGTTTCGACACCTCGTATGCGCGGGTCCCGTCTTGATCGCCTGCGCCGAGTGACCGCTGCGGGCTCCCTCCTAACTTATTGGACCGATTTTGGACGATTAATCACTTAGCTTCCTTGAATCCTGCCGACTGGCCGCAGCGGTCCAGCCCCTTTGACGAAGTGCCACGAACGGAGCCGAAAGGCTCCGTAAGTGTTTAGAGGCAAGTCCTGAGTCCTGAGTCCTGAGTCCTGAGTAAAACAAGCGCACGCCAGGACGCAGGACGCAGGACTCAGGACTAACCACGCAGGACTCAGGAC
>JALYZI010000087.1 GCA_030948915.1 Acidobacteriota bacterium | reverse complement strand
TCGCCGAGGTCGACGGTGCCTTCGAGACACTGCGTGCAATCGACGATCACCACGCCGCGCTCCGTCGCCTCGGCCAGCGCCGCGATGAATTCGCGATCGCGATCAGGCCCGTTGCCGACACCGTACGTTTCGAGCACCAGTCCCTGCAGCGGCGGGCGGAGAACGTTGCGCACGAGATCCGGCGCGATTCCCGGAAAAAGACGCAGCGCGCTGACCACCACCGGCTCCGCGAACTCATCGACGCGCATCCTTCCGTTTTTCTTGCGCACCAGCGGCCAGTTGATCTCGATGTCGATTCCAACGGTGCCGAGGGGCGGGAGGTTGGGGGAGGCGAAGGCAGCGAAGCCATCGGCGCTCACTTTGACGGCGCGACATCCCCGAAGAAGCTGGCCGCCGAAGTAGAGACAGACTTCCGGGATGTCGTAGCCGGCGGCGATCATCAATGACGTGATCAGATTCTCGCGTGCGTCGTTGCGCACTTCGCAGAGCGGAATTTGCGATCCGGTGATGATCACCGGCTTGCCGAGGCCGGCCAGCATGAAGGGGAGGGCGGAGGCGGTGTATGCCATCGTGTCCGTGCCGTGGAGGACGACGAAGCCGTCGTAGCGGCGGTAGTGCGTCGCGATGTCGCGCGCGATCTTCACCCACTCGCGCGGCGTCATGTTCGAGGAGTCGAGCAGCGGCGCGTATTCGTGGATCGTGAACGCCGGCATCGACGGATTCCGCAGCTCCGGCATCTGTGCCATCTGTTTTTGAAGATAGCCGGGCTGCGGCCGGTAACCGGCGCGCGTGCGCTGCATTCCGATCGTGCCGCCGGTGTAGGCGATGTAAACGCGCTTGCGCATGTCGAAGTGATCATTCCACAACGGTTCCGGAACCGGTGTCTCGATGTCCTCCTGCTATAATTCTCGGATCTTCCTCAGACGCAAATTCGAGAAAAGGCCGGAGGGGTGTATGCGTCGTTCCTTTTTGTTTATTTGGATGCTCCTGGTGTGCGCGTCGCTCTTTGCGGACGGCACGCAGCTCGGAACGATCAGCGGACGCGTCGTCGATCAGTCTCAGTCCGCGATTCCCGGCGCCACCGTTGAAGTCAATAACATCGACAAGGGGACGACTCGAAGAACGACGACCGATCTCGACGGCAAGTACATCGCGCCGCTCCTGCAACCGGGAACGTACAAGGTTTCGATCACTCTCTCGGGCTTCGACTCCTTCGTCGCGCAGAACGCGGTTGTGGAAGTCGGAAAAAACACAAGCATCAACGCGACGCTGAGACTCAGCACCACCTCCGAGACGATTACCGTCCTCGGCGATGTCCCGGTGGTCGACAAGACGAATGCGTCCGATACCACGACAGTCTCGGGGCAACTCGCGCAGCGACTGCCGATCGGACGCACGTATCAGGCGCTCGCGCTCAGCGTCCCGGGCGTCGTTCTGCCGGGAAACGCGAACGCCAACGCGAATTTCCACGGCGCGCTGTTCACCGACAATCTCTATCTGTTCGACGGCATCGACACGACCGATCCGACGACCGGCGGGTTCGGACAGAACTTCACGTACGAAGGCATCCAGGAAGTGCAGGTCACGACATCGGCCGCTTCGGCGGACTACGGGCGGGCGGTCGGCGGCATCATCAACGTGATCACGAAGAGCGGCACGAACGAATTCAAAGGCTCATACAAAGAAGTCGTGAACAACGACAAATGGAACGCGCAGAACAAAGGCCTCAGCCCGACCTCGGGCATCGCGTTCGCGCGCACGAAGTTCGACAGTCTGGTCCGCGTTCACGCCGCGACACTCGGCGGTCCGATCTGGCGCGACCACGCGTGGTTCTTCGGCGCCTACGAGTGGGACGTGCAGCCGTCGCCGCAGCGCCAGACGCTCGATCCGCGCACCCCGCAGAACTTCGTCTCATCGCCGCGCGATCACTTCTACGATGTCAAGGGGACCTGGCAGGCCGCGCCGTCGAAGCTCATCATCCTGAAGGCGAATCAAGCGCCGACCGACGACATCGTCATCGATCGCCACAACGGCGGCATCAACGCCATCCCGCGCTTCGCCGGCGACCTCGGCGCCATGAATATTCAGAACCAGGGAAGCAAGTCGCGCGCGCTGCAGTACTCCGGCGTCGCGATGAACATGCTGGCGATGGAAGCGGGCGTGGCTTCGTCGAAGATCCACATCGACTTTCGTCCGTTCGTGGGCGATACGCCTGTGCATCAGGATCTGAGCACGGGGCTTTTCTACAACGGACCGTCGATTGTCGGCTTCCTCGAGCGCACGCGCGATCAGGCCGATCTCTCGAGCAACTATTTCCGCGTCGTTCACGGGCAGACGCACGATCTCAAGATCGGGATCGACTACCAGAGAGTGCGTTCGACGGTGTTTCAGCGCTTCGGCGGCAATCAGCTTTTCGTCGACAAATCGTATGACCTCGCGCATCAAACGTTCGTTCCGTCGCAGCGCCGCGACTACGATCCACCGGTGCCGTCGAGCTCACACGGACGCAACGTTTCGGTCTACGCGCTCGACAAATTCCAATTCGGCCGCATCTCTCTCAACCTCGGCGTTCGAGGGGAGAGACAGACCGGTGAGAGCGACGCCGCGAAGGAAGTTGTCCGCACGACGACGGTCTCGCCGCGCTTCTCCGGCACATTCGATCTGCGCCGCGACGGCAAGCTTCTGGCGGTCGCGTCGTACGGCCGTTTCTATCAGAACATCCTCCAGCAGTTCGATGATCAGTTCGCGGTGCTCGCCCCGAAATCGAACTTCCTGCTATTCAACTGGGACGCCGTTAACAGCCGATGGGATGGCGCGGGCCATCAGTCGCTGAGCGGCGGCAACGTCGGAGTAGGCGACATCAAGCCGACCTATCTCGACGAGATCACGCTCGGCCTCGAGCGGCAGATCGGCCGCAATGTCGGCGTCAGCCTCCGTGGAATTCATCGCACGTGGAAAAACATCATCGACGACGCGATCGGATTGTCGCCGGGCGGATCGATCATCTCGCGCGTCTTCGTGAATCTGCCGGAAGCGAAACGCTCGTACAACGCGCTCGAGGCGGTCTTCAATAAGAGATATTCGGAATGGGGAACGCAGGTTTCGTACACCTACTCCCGTTCCCGCGGAAATCAGTTCGGAACGATTTCGTCGGACCTCGCAAATTTCAACGGCTCGAAGTGCCGATCGGCCATCGATCCGACGATCGGGCAGAACGGCGTGATCGATTGTGCCGTCGCAGCGGCCTCCAACCGCGAAGGCTACGCGCCCTTCGATCGGACGCACGTGGTGCGCGCCTACAGCGCGTACCACCTTCCGTTCAAGGTCGTGCAGGTTGTCGTCTCGCCCGTTGTGACCGTGCAATCAGGCGATACCTTTCAGCGGCAGACGACGCTGACCGCGCTGAGCGCGGACGGATTCGCAACCGGCAATACCGTCAGCTACTACTACGCACCGGCGGGATCCGATCGTCTTCCGACGATTTACCAGCTCGATTTCGGATCCGAGGCGACCTATCCGTTTGCGGGCGTCGAGGTCGGATTGAAGGGCGAGGTCTTCAACGTCACGAACACGCAGCGACAGATTCAGGCGAGCACGTTCGGCTGGTGCAACAATAACGCGTCGCCGAGCGCCGCCTGCTCGTCAGCACGTTTGTCGTACGGATTGGGGACTTCGCGCAACGCGTATCAGGCGCCGCGGTCGTACAGGCTCACCGCGCTGGTGCGTTTTTGACGATCTGTCCTTCTTTCATCACGAAGACGACGAACTCCGTCTGATGGATATCGTCGAGCGGATTGCCCGGCACGGCGATGATGTCGGCGAGCTTTCCGGTCGCGATCGTGCCGAGGCGGTCGTCGACGCCGAGCAGCGCTGCGGCTGACTGCGTGGCGGAGCGGAGCGCGGCGGCGGGGGACATGCCGAGGCCGGTCATGAGGGCGAATTCTTTGCCGTTCATGCCGTGAGGCGAGACCGCCGAATCG
Source organism: Acidobacteriota bacterium (assembly GCA_030948915.1). Lineage (GTDB taxonomy): Bacteria > Acidobacteriota > Thermoanaerobaculia > Gp7-AA8 > Gp7-AA8 > Gp7-AA10. The sequence goes on along the minus strand of JALYZI010000087.1, from coordinate 2,664 downwards.
GTGCCGAACGCGATCTTCACTCCCGCCTTGAGTGCGTTGCGAAACATGTCGCTTCGCGCCGCGACCGCCGCTCTCGCTTTCGCGGCGATGACAGGCGGAAACTTGTCGGCTCTCCCGCCGGTCCATTCGCCCGCCAGCAGCGTTGGGACGAGATAGGTGCCTTTCTCCCGCATCATCGCGAGCGTCTCCGGCTTGATGAACGATCCGTGCTCGATCGAATCGACGCCGGCCTGGATCGCCATGCGCGCTGCTGCGTCGCCGTGGCAGTGCGCCGCGGCTTTGCGACCCCAGTGATGCGCTTCCTCGACGATCGCGTTCATCTCGTCCTGCGACAGCTCCGGCGCATCGACCGGATCGGACAGCGAGAGAACGCCGCCGGAAGGCATGAACTTGATGACGTCGGCGCCGTACTTGATCTGATATCGCACGGCGGCGCGGCATTCACCGACTCCATTGCAGACGCCCTGCATCGGTCCTGATTGCTGGAAGCCCCGCGCCGGCGGGATCGGATCGCTGTCGCCGTGGCCGCCCGTGGAACCGATTGCATATCCGGAGACGAGCATGCGCGGCCCCACCACCCATCCGTTGTTGATCGCGTTGCGAAGTCCGATGTCGACGTAATCGCCCGCGCCGACATTGCGCACAGTCGTGAATCCGGCCTCGATCGTTTTGCGCGCGAAGGTGGTCGCGAGAAGAGCCTGTTCCGCCGGCTGGCGCATCAGAGTCTGGAAATAATCCTGGTACCAGTTGTCCCCGAACTCTTCGGTCAGGTGCACGTGCGAGTCGATGAATCCGGGAAGGAGCGTCACGTCGCCGAGATCGATGACGCGCGCGTTCGGCGCAATGGATGCCGGCGAAATCGCGGTGATGCGTTTGCCGTCGATGACGACAACCGCGTTTCGAGTGACGGTGTCTGTTGTTCCGTCGAACATGCGGGCGGCTTTGAGTACGATCATCTGGCCCGACGAAATGGAGGCGATCAGGAACGTGAGCGCGGTGCAAAGCTTTTTCATGCGCGTAAATATATGCTGTTCTCATGTTCTACGATTGGGTCGGGCGACATCCCGGCATCTTCATCGTGATCGCCATCATCGGCGTGGCTCTGATGATGATGCGATCGATCGTCCGCGCGCTGCAGCGTTGGGAAGTCATTCCGGATCCGCTCTTGCCGGAACGGTGGCGCCGCGTCGTCAACTCCGTGCAGCAGAAGGCCCTCGAAGCTTCCTCCGATCCGAAGAACTACTCGGCAGTCGATCGCGTAATGCGAGGTGGCGGCCCCGGTAACTCGGGCGGCGCAAGGGGCGACAAGTAACTCTGTTATCATCGATCGCAATCAGTCCAAAATCAGCGCTCACGCGATAGAAATAGGAGGAGATTCATCGATGAGCAACTTGCTTGCGTTTCTGATGCAATCAGATACCTCGGGAAATAATGCGGCCGCGGCAGGAGTAGGCATCGGCATGACGGTGGTCTGGCTGGCCATCATCGTGTTGATGATCGCGGCACTCTGGAAGGTCTTCGAGAAGGCCGGCGAGCCTGGGTGGGCGGCCATCATTCCGATCTACAACCTCTATATTCTTCTGAAGGTTGCTGGACGGCCCGGCTGGTGGCTATTGCTGTATTTCATTCCTTTCGTGAACTTCATCATCAGCATCATCGTTTCCATCGATATCGCGAAGCGCTTTGGCAAAAGCACCGGTTTCGCGCTCGGCCTCGTCTTCCTGCCATTCATCTTCTATCCGATGTTGGCCTGGGGCGACGCGGCGTACACCGCAGCTCCCGCAATGGCGTAACTACATTCAGTGGGCCGGCCGAAAAGGCCGGCCCTGTTTTGTCGCGTATAATCGCGGCGAGCCGCCTCTGAGTAACGCCGCTATTTAACTCGTCTCCCACTTTCTTTCCGCCGACTTTTGGTGAAGAGGAGACGAGTGTGCACAACAATTGGTATCAGGATTTTTTCAACGGCACTGCTGTCGATTTCTGGATGGCGGCCGCCCCACCACCCGACGACGACATAGCTTTTCTGCGATCGCTGTTCACAGATGGCAGCGAGATTCTCGATGTCGCATGCGGCGCAGGGCGCCATGCGATTCCGCTCGCTCGCGCGGGATATCGCGTCACGGGCGTCGATATCTCAGCCGATTTTCTCGAGCGTGGCAGGCGAGCGTCAGACGTCGCGATCGAATGGCATCAGCGCGACATGCGCGATCTGCCGTGGAAAGGACGGTTCGATGGCGCCATCTGCTTCGGCAACAGCTTTGGCTACGTCGGCCGCGCCGGAACGCGAGCGTCGATTGCTTCGATTGCCGGCGCAATCAAGCCGGGAGCGCGATTCGTCCTCGACATCGGGAGCATTGCCGAGTCGATCCTTCCATCGCTGCAGCAGCGGAGGTGGATTGCCGTCGGCGACATTCTCTTCCTGAGCTCCGCGACGTACGACGTCAACGAGAGCCGCCTCGATGTCGAATACACGTTCATACGCGGCAACGCGCGTGAGACGAAGAGCGCGCATACGTCGATTTTCACGACCGGCGAGCTGCGCGAAATGTTCGATGTCTGCGGACTCGTCGTGGAATCGATGCTGGCCTCGCCCAAAGGTGAGCCATTCCGCCTCGGGTCGCCTCGACTGATCCTCACCGCGCGGAAACGTTAGGAGCGCCGGCG
>JALYZI010000080.1 GCA_030948915.1 Acidobacteriota bacterium | reverse complement strand
GAAGGCCTGGGACTCGATTTCACGCAGCACGGCGAGGAGGCTTACAGCCGCGGCGAGGGGGCGATTCTGCTGCTCGACGGGAGGACTGAATGAAACTCGTGGTGGCAATCATTCGGCCGGAGCGTTTGCATGACGTCCTCGAGTCGCTCTTCCGCTCGAACGTCGCAGGGCTGACCATCAGCCGTGTCCAGGGCCACGGCGGCGAGATCGAACGCGTCGAGACGTACCGCGGAACGACCGTGAAAATGGAGCTCACCGACAAGGTGCGCATCGAGATCGGCGTCTCCGATCATTTCGTCGAGCCGACCGTGAAAGCGATCATCGCCGGCGCGCGCACCGGCGATGTCGGCGACGGAAAAATCTTCGTTCTGCCGGTCGAGCATGTTTATCGCATTCGCACCGGCGAGTTGGACAGGGCCGCCGTGACGCCAGTGGGCGTTCCCCCGGATTAAGCTCTGCGTGCTCTGTGTCTCTGTGGTGAGAGCCTTTTCACCACAGAGGCACAGAGAGCACGAAGTAGAATCCGCGCGCCTTGGCGAATCACGACCCGTACGCCGCGCTGCGGTTCCCGGATTTCCGCCGGCTGATTCTCGGGTACAGCGCCACGACCATCGCGCGCGAAGCGCAGATCGTGGTGATCGGCTGGCAGGTCTACGCCGTCACGAACGATCCGCTCTCACTCGGCCTGATCGGATTGTCGGAGGCGCTGCCGTTCATCGCGGTGGCGCTTTATGCCGGGCATGTCGCCGACCGACTCAACCGGCGCGCGATCGCAATCATCGGAACGATCGGGATCGCGCTGTCAGTGGTCGCGCTCTTCGCGTTCACGCTGATGCCGAACGTTCTCGCGGCGCATCGCGTGTGGCCGATCTACGCCGTGATTTTTGCGAGTGGCATCGCGCGCAGCTTCACGCGTCCGGCCGTGAGTGCGCTGTCCGCTGAGCTGATTCCGCGCGAGATCTATCCCAGCGCGGTCGCCTGGCGCTCCTCGACCTGGCAATTCTCGGCCATCCTCGGTCCCGCTGTTGGGGGCCTGCTTTACGGATTCGCGGGTCCGGCATGGTCGTACGCGGTCGTGCTGGTGCTGACAGTCGGCTCGATCGCGGCCTTCGTTCTGATCGCGCATGAGTCGAAGCCGGTCGCCGCGATGAACGTCGGCGTCGGCGAGAGTCTGAAAATGGGGTTGCGATTTCTGTGGGGCCAGCCGGTCCTGTTGTCGGCGATGACACTCGATCTGTTTTCAGTTCTCTTTGGCGGCGCAACGGCGCTGCTGCCGGTCTTCGCGAAGATCCTCCGCGTCGGGCCGGAAGGTCTCGGTGTGCTGCGGGCAGCGCCGGCGATCGGATCGCTGATCATCGGGATCTACATCGCGCATCGCCCGCCATTCCGTCGCGCCGGCATGACGCTCTTCGCCACCGTTGCGATCTTCGGGCTCTGCATGATCGCGTTCGCTCTCTCGCGAAACTTCTGGCTGTCGTTCGCGCTGCTGACGCTCAGCGGCGTTGCCGACAACATCAGTGTGCTCATCCGCGGCACGCTCCTGCAGACGTTGACGCCGACCGAGCTGCTCGGCCGCGTATCGGCCGTGAATCAGATCTTCATCGGATCGTCGAACGAGATCGGCGCTTTTGAGTCGGGTGTCGCAGCGCGAATCCTCGGCACCGTGCCGTCGGTGATTTTTGGCGGCCTGATGACGCTCGTTGTCGTCGCGATCGTCGCATGCGTATCGCGTCCGTTACGCCGCATGCGCGAAATCCACACCGTGTAGATTTACTTGACCGCCGCGTTACTCTCACTTTGTGAAAGGCCGCGGCGCGTCGTGGAATCCGCAGAACAGGTTCGAGAAGCTGGCCTACGTCCGCGATGACGAGGCCGGGCTCGATGAAAACGCGCCGCGCACGTTGTATCTCCGCGATCCGATCCGCACCGTCATCACGCACAACGACAGTCCGGACGTCGGCTTCAGCTCGAGCATCAATCCGTATCGCGGCTGCGAGCACGGCTGCATCTACTGCTTCGCCCGCCCGACGCACGAATACCTCGGCTTCTCCGCTGGTCTCGACTTCGAAACGAAAATTATCGTGAAGGAAGACGCCCCGGAGCTGCTGCGCGAGGAGCTGATGGCTTCGAAGTGGCAGCCGGACGTGATCGCGATCAGCGGCGTCACTGATCCCTATCAACCGATCGAGCGAAAGCTGGAGATCACGCGGCGATGCCTTCAGGTCCTCGCCGAGTTTCGCAATCCGGTCGCCATCATCACGAAGAATCATCTCGTGACACGAGACATCGATGTTCTCTCCGAGCTGGCGAAGTTCGACGCCATCTCGGTCGCCGTTTCCGTCACGACACTCGACGCCGAGCTCGCGCGCATCATGGAGCCGCGGACGACGACGCCCGAGCTTCGGCTGGACGCAATTCGCCAGCTTTCAGCCGCCGGAATTCCGACGACGGTCATGTGCGCGCCCGTCATTCCGGCGATCACAGATTCGGAGATGCCGGCGATTCTCACGGCGGCGCGCGATGCCGGCGCCACATCGGCCGGCTTCGTCGTGCTGCGTCTGCCGTGGGCAGTCGCCCCTCTTTTCGAGCGCTGGCTCGAGGAGCATTTCCCCGATCGTAAGGACAAGGTCCTCAATCGCATTCGTGCTCTTCGCGACGGCAAACTCTACGACTCGACGTGGAAAGTCCGCGGACGCGGAGAAGGCATCTTCGCCGAGCAGATCGCAGCGATCTTCGACGTCACGTGCCGCAGGCTTCACCTCAACGAGCGATCGTACGAGCTCTCGACCGAGCATTTCCGCCGCCCGACCCGGCAACAGTCGTTGTGGTAGCGTCGCGCGTCATGGACGCGAAGAAGATTTTCGAAGGGAAGAAGGTCGTCGTTTTCCAGCGGAAAGAATGGGAATTCGTCGAGCGCAGGAAAGCGAAGGAAGCGGTTGCGATCCTGGCGTTGACCAGCGACGGAGAGCTCATCCTCACGGAGCAATATCGCGCGCCTGTCGATGCGCGCGTCATTGATCTACCCGCCGGCTTGATCGAGCAATATGAGGCCGAGGAAACCGCATGGCGCGAGCTGGAGGAGGAGACCGGCTTCACTTGCGATGAGGTCGTGCTGCTCGCCACCTCTCCGACGTCGCCCGGGATCACATCCGAAATCGTGCACTTCTACCGCGCAAAAGGAGTGCGCCTCGTCGGGAAGGGCGGCGGGGTGGGAGGGGAGGACATCGAGGTGCACCGCGTGCGGCTCGCCGACATACCGAGCTGGCTCGAGTCGCAGAAGAGCCTCATTGACGGCAAGATCTGGGCTGGCCTATACTTTGCGTCACAAAGTACTTGACGGATAGGAGGCACTATGCGATTTGCCCTCATGATGGTTCTTTTCCTCGGATGCGCCCGGCCGTACGCCGGGTTCACTCCACTCGCCGACGCATCACGCGCCGGAGATGTGGCCACCATCCGCACTCTCATCAGCCAGGGCGCCGATCCGAACGCGGTGGCCGGCAACAACAACTGGACGCCGCTGATGCACGCGATTCACAAAGCCCAGATCAAATCGGTGGAGGCCCTTCTCGACGGCGGCGCTGATCCGAACAAAACTACCGGCGACGGCTTCACGGCTCTGATGATGGCCGCCGGGTACGGCTACACCGATATCGTCCAGCTGCTTCTGCGCCGCGGCGCGAATCCGCGTCTTGCCGCCGCCGACGGCGTTCGGCCGATCGATCTCGCTGTGGCAGGCGTTGCCGACATCGATCAATTCACGCTCTTCCAATGTCATGAAGACACGATCGCCGCTCTGCGCGCCGCGGATCCGTCAATCTCGCTGAGGCCGCGCACATTGATGTGGGCGCGCGCAAAACGCTGCCGCGTCTGACCAGATTTGGACTGCGGCAGCTTGCTGCCGGCGGCCAGATCAGACGCGCAACACGATCTTCCCGAAATGATCGCCCGCCATCTCGCGATGCGCCACGGCAGCCTGCTCGAGCGGAAATACGCGATGGATCACCGGCTTGATCCGGCCGGACTTCAAATCGTCGCCGAACTTCGCGAGGAAGGCGGCAATGATGGCGGCCTTCTCTTCTTTCGGTCGGGCACGCAGCGTCGATCCGATGATCTGTTGTCGTTTGCCGAGAATTGAACCGACGTCAATCTCGACTTTTCCCGGGCCGCCCATCGATCCGATGATCACCACGCGCCCGCCGACCGCCAGCGCCTGAAGATCGCGCGGGAGATAGCGCGCTCCGATGTGATCGAGGATCACATTCGCTCCTCGGGCGCGCTCCGCAAAATCTTCGGTCTTGTAGTTGATCGCATCGTCCGCGCCGTGCTCGATGCAGCGCCGCTTCTTCTCATCCGAGCCGCATGTCACGAGCACGCGAAGACCCGCGAGTTTGCCGAGCGTGATGGCCGCCGTCCCGACCCCGCTTCCGCCGCCATGCACAAGAAGTGTTTCGCCGGGCTTTGCGCGCGCCAGGTCGAATACATTGAGAAATGTGGTCAGAAAAACTTCCGGCAGCGCGCCCGCCTCGTCAAACGAAAGCGACTGAGCGACGCGCATCGCGGATCCCGAATCGACAACCACCTCCTCGGCATAACCTCCGCCGGGAAGAAGTGCCATCACACGATCGCCAATTTGCCAATTGCCGCCGCCGCGCGCGATCTCCGCGACTTCGCCGGAGCACTCCATGCCGAGGATGGTGGACGCGCCGGGAGGGGGTGGATAGTGGCCTTCACGCTGTAGAAGATCGGCGCGATTCACGCCAGCGGCTCGCACGCGGATGCGAATGGCGCCATCTACGAGGGGGGGAGACGGCGCTTCTCCGACGCGTAGAACACTCTCGTCGCCGAAACGCTCGAAGACAATGGCGCGCATTTCGCGGCGTAGTGTATCTTCCCGAACCAATGTCCGACGCCATCGCGTGCCGCGATCTGAAAAAGTACTACGCCGACGTGAAGGCGGTCGATGGACTCGATCTCGCCATCGGCCGCGGCGAATGCTTCGGACTCCTCGGTCCCAACGGCGCCGGGAAGACGACGACCATCGAGATTCTCGAAGGCCTCACCGTTCCCGACGGCGGGGAAGTCGAAGTCCTCGGCCTGAGCTGGAGGCGCAACGAGCGCGAGCTGCGCGAGCGCATCGGCATCTCGCTGCAGGAAACGCAGCTGCACGAAAAGCTGACGGTCTACGAAACGGTCCGGCTCTTTCGATCGTTTTACCGCTCGGGGCCCGATCCCGATGACTTGTTGCGCGATCTATCGCTCGACGAAAAACGAAATGCGCGCGTCGGAAAATTGTCGGGCGGACAGAAGCAGCGACTGGCCGCCGCATGCGCGCTGGTGGGCGATCCCGACATTCTCTTTCTCGACGAGCCGACGACCGGCCTCGATCCGCAGAGCAGGCTCGAGCTCTGGGAAGTCGTCGCGAAGTTTCGCGCAAAAGGTGGAACGGTTTTGTTGACCACGCACTACATGGAAGAAGCGGAGCGTCTGTGCGATCGCGTTGCGATCGTCGATCACGGCCATCTCATCGCGCTCGGCACTCCGAAGGAGCTGATCGCGAAGCTCGAGGCGCCTAACATCATCGAGTTCACGACCAATCCGCCGCTGCCCACTGACACGTTTCAGGACATTCCAGGATGTCACGGCTGCGTTCCGCGCGGCGGGGCGTGGCAGTTGCGCGTCGAGTCGCTCGCCGAGGCAGTGCCGCAACTTCTGGCGGTCGTCGAGAAGTCGGGAGCGAAACTCGTCTCACTGAGCACGCACGCCGCGACGCTCGAAGATCTGTTCGTATCGCTGACCGGGCGGGAGCTGCGCGATGCCTAGCAAGATCCGGCCGGCGATCATCGAGCTGACCAGCGTGCGGACGAAGGAATTCGTTCGCGAGACCGAGGCGATTTTCTGGGTGTTCGGGTTCCCGCTGATCCTCGCGCTGGCGCTCGGTTTCGCATTTCGAGAAAAGGCACCCGACCGCATTCCGGTTGCCGTCCTCGCGAGTCCGACTGCGCAGAAAGAAGTTGTGGCGCTGGGTAAGTCGCCGGCGCTGGCGCCACGCGTGCTCAATGGAACAGACGCCCACGACGCGCTGCGTCACGGAAAGGTGTCGCTGGTGATCGACACATCGCACTCGGTGACGTATCGCTACGATCCAACCAGTCCCGATGGCCGCACCGCGCGCCGTGAAGCGGATGACGCTCTGCAGGCCGCTGCCGGACGCCGCGATGTCATGCCCGCGCGCGACGAATTCGTTCACGAGCAGGGCGCACGCTACATCGATTTCCTGATTCCCGGTCTTCTCGGCATGAACCTGATGGGCACGGGCATGTGGGGAATGGGATTCACGATCGCGAATGCGCGAATGAAAAAGCTGCTCAAGCGTTTGATCGCGACCCCGATGCGCAAGAGTCAGTACGTCATGTCGCAGTTTCTATCGCGGCTGCTTTTCCTGATCGTCGAAGTGATCGTGCTGGTGGCGTTCGGCTGGATCGTCTTCGGCGTGCGCGTCAACGGATCGATCGCTGCGCTCGCGCTGCTCTGCATCGTCGGCGGCTACGCCTTCTCCGGCCTCGGACTTCTGACGGCTTCGCGCGCGCGAACGCTCGAAGGAGTCAGCGGCCTGATGAACCTCATCATGATGCCGATGTGGCTCTGCTCCGGCGTGTTCTTTTCTTACGAACGCTTCCCGAATTCCGTGAAGCCGTTCATCCGCGCGCTTCCGCTCACCATGTTGAACGACGCGCTGCGAGCCGTGATGAATGATGCCGCGCCGCTGACGAAAGTGATGCCCCAGCTCGCGTTTCTCGCGGTCTGGGGCATCGTCACGTTCGCAATCGGATTGAAGATCTTTCGCTGGCAGTAATCAGAAGCGGAAGAACACACCGAGGTTCGTCTCGCCCTGATAGAGGTCGTGGTTGTAGTTGTAGTAACAGCTGCGGCAGTTGTCGGTGTTGTTGTTGAGCGAGGTGAAGTAGCCGCGCTCCTCGAGCCGGATTCCGACGTTGCGGCCGAGCGGTACCTTCACGCCGACGCCGGCGTTTGCAGCGAATCGCGTGTCGGAAGATGCGCCGCTCACTCTCGGATCGAGGGTCGCGATTCCGGCACCCACAACGAAATACGGCGTTGCCTGACGGCTGACGGCGAACGGAATCACCAGTCCACCCTGGTAGTAGGTGATGTCGAATCCACCGAGACGGTCATTCGGCGCGAACAACCCTCCGGCGCCGTTGGTGAAATGCGTATTCTGCCGATCGACGAGCAACTCGACCTTCATTCCGTTCGCGACCGGAATCGCGAAGTTCGCTCCGAAGTTGCCGGCGCTCTCGACCTTCACGTTGTGATTGAAGAGGTTCGTCTGGTCCGCGAAGATCGTTCCGCCGTAGCGGTAGCCGACGAAAGGCATCAGCTCGAAATAGTTGTCGCTGGTATTGCGGCCGTAGCGGCCCGGCCGGTTGCGCCACGGTTCGTCCTGCGCCAGAAGCGATGAGGCAGGAATCAGAAGAATTGCAACGACGAGAAGCAGCTTTCGCATAAAGATCTCCCTCGAATTTGCCGTCGGTCTTGCAGGAACGAAGCCGCACACATCCGTTATTCTGCCGGTACAGTCTTGTCACCGCAGTCCCGCCGCGTCCGCCGCGCAGGACAGCGTGGAACGGGAAGTGGACAGAACCGGTATCGCGGTCTCGCAGTTACGCGGTCGCCTGGTGTATACACGGCGAGACCTCGCGACTGCGAGACCTCGCGACCATGAGGATAGCAACCTGGAATGTCAACGGGATCCGCTCGCGCGAGGCCCAGTTCGTGGAGTGGGTCGGCCGCGAGCAGCCCGATGTCGTCTGTCTGCAGGAACTCAAGGCGTCGATGGCGCAGATCCCGGCGTCGATCTGCAATCTGAACGGCTACTGGTGCTACTGGCACGGCGCGGGCGCGTACTCCGGCGTCGGACTGCATCTGCGGCGCGAGACCTTCGCCGACGAGCCGAAGTTCACGCATCCGGAGTTCGACAGCGAGACGCGCATCGTCCAGGTGCAGGCCGGCGACACCGTCTACGCCTCGGTCTACGTTCCGAACGGCGGCAAGGACTATGACGCGAAGCTCGCGTTCATGCGATCGCTGATCGACTACGCGCGGTCGCTGCGCGACGCCGGAACAAAACTCGTGCTGTGCGGCGACATGAACATCGCGCGCACGGACATGGATGTGCATCCGAAAGAGCGCAAGCCGAACATCATCGGACAGCGTCCCGAAGAGCGCGAGCTCCTCGAATCGCTCTTGGCGCAGGGCCTCGTCGACGTCGGTCGCAAGTTATATCCGACCGACGAGAATTACTTCACGTGGTGGGCGCCGTGGAGAAATCTGCGCCAGCGCAACATCGGATGGCGGCTCGACTACGTGATCGCGAGCGCGCCGATTGCCGAGCGCGCGACCGCTTGTTTGTCTTTTCGGGAGATCGGGACGAGCGATCACGCGCCCGTCGTGGCTACGTTCGAATCGTAAACTCCGTGTCCTCTGTGTTCTCTGTGGTAAAAGCTTTTCACCACAGAGGCACAGAGACCACGGAGAAAAACTACTCGAGGACGACCAGCACGACGCGCCGGTTCTGCGAACGCCCGGCCTTCGTCTTGTTAGGCGCAACGGGAAGCGTGTCGCCGTAGGAGATCGTCGACATGCGGTTGAGCGGAACGCTGTCCTGACGCGACAAGTACCGGCGAACGGTATCGGCGCGATGCTGGCCGAGGTCGTCGTTGTACTTCGCGCCGCCGGTGTCGTCGGTGTGACCCTGAATCTCGATGAAGTACTGCTCGTTGAGCGCCTTCACCTTGTTCGCGAAGTCGTCGAGTGCCGCCTGTGAGTCCTTGTTCAAATCAGAGGAGTTCGTCTTGAAGCGGACGCGGTCTTCTCTGAATGTCTGTTGGAACACGACTTTGCCCTTCGCGAGAACGCCGGCTTCCTGCGCGCGCTTGAGAGCATCCTGTGCTTCCTTGCTCAGCTCCTCGACCCGGACATTCGTCTGCGCGAGGTTCGCATCGGTCGCCTTCTGCTTGTTCTGCAGATCCTCGATCTGTCCCTCGACTGAATCGATTTTCTTGTTCGTTTGCGACTGCATGTCAGCGATTTTCTTATCGACGTTGCTCGAGGTCGCGCATCCGGAGAGCGCGGCAGCGAGAACGGCGAGGCTCAAAAACCTGAATCCATTCTTCATCTAACTTCTCTTCCTTTCTCGATTGAGTGCAACTTGGGGAGGTTCGGTACCAAAGTAGCCGGCCCGTACGCGCACGCTGTGAACGCGCCCGGCCAGCCGGAGTGAAATGTGGCGATACTTTATCCCACCCTGTCCCGTCGGCGTGAAACCGATCAGGTATTGGGCGCGGAGATCCTTTTCAATGCCGGAGACGGCCAGCGCAATTTCCTGCGGCTGATTTCCGAGGTGAAGTTTGCCGCCGGTGAGGGTGGCGACGGCGTCCAGCAGATCGAGATCCGATAACTCTTCCGCCGACCTGGCCTTTGTCTTCTGCTCTCGCGGATCGCGGATGCCGAGAGGGTAAATCGGGACGGCGACGCCCTGCAGCAGGCGCGCGAGATCTGCGCGCGTCAGCTTCGATGCGTTGTCGATTCCGTCGCTCAACAGAATGATCGCCCGGCTCGGATTTTTTCCGAGGCGGCTGCGCTCCGGCATCGTCGACAGCGCATCAAAAAATGCCGTCCTTCCGTAGGGAACCACATCCACAAGAGCGTGCGTGATCTCTGCCGGGTTTTCCGTGAAGGGAACGACTTCTCGCGCTTCCGACTCCGCGAACACGAAAAGCGAGAAGTCGTCGCCGGGACGCCGATGCGCAATCAGCGCGCCGATGGCCGCCCGCGCCGAATCCATTTTCCCGGACAGGGCCATCGAGCCGGAGGTGTCGAGAAGGATCGTGAACGACACAGGCGCGTTCTCCGATTTCTCGAACATGTCGCTCGCCACGGACTTGCCGTCGACGAGAAGTCTGATCTCGTTCTTGCGGAGATCGGTGAGCGGCAACCCCTTGTCCCCGAGGACCGTGAAGGGAATCATCACGTAGCCGACGGAGACGCTCTCTTCGACCTTCGGCACGTCCTGGCCGAAGGCGAGCCCGGCCGTGAGGACCATCAGGCCACCCAGAACTTCACGCATCATGTTGTCGAGAACGCTCGCTGGCATTTGGCGATTTCAACTGGACGGCATGAGGCGTGCGATGATCATCCGCCAATGGATCACGCCGTCTCGCTCGTTCAGACATATCTCCAGCTCAACGGCTACTTCACATCCGCCGAGTACCCGATTATCGCGTCCGCGCGCCGCAACGAAGTGCGCACCATCACCGACATCGACATTCTGGCCTTTCGGTTTCCAAGCGGCTTGCCAATCGGCGATCCGACCGGCAAGCGGGCTCCGCAAGGTCTCGATGTCAGCGAGCT
>JALYZI010000078.1 GCA_030948915.1 Acidobacteriota bacterium | reverse complement strand
CCGAGGCCTTCGATGTCCATCGCTTTGCGGGAGCCGAAGTGCGTGATCGACTGCAACACGATCGCCGGGCAACCCTGATTGATGCAGCGGATCGCCACCTCGCCCTCGAACTTGTGCAGCGGCTGCTTGCACACCGGACATTTCTTCGGCGGTTGGATCGTGCGCGCGCCGCGCCGGCGCTTGTCTTTGAATACGTCGACGACTTTGGGAATGATGTCGCCGCCTTTTTCGACGGCGATCGTGTCGCCGATCCGCACGTCCTTGCGCGCGAGCTCGTCGAAGTTGTGCAGCGACGCGTTGACGACTTTCGTTCCGCCGAGGCGGACGGGATCAAATTCGGCAACCGGGGTGACCGTGCCCGTACGCCCGACGTAAAGATTGACCGCGCGCACGATTGTTTGCGCGGCTTCGGGCGGATATTTGTACGCGACAGCCCATCGCGGCGCCTTCGAGGTCGCGCCTAACTCGAGCTGCATCTCGCGTCGGTTGACCTTGACGACGATGCCGTCGATTTCGAACGGCAGCGCGTGACGCTGTTCGTGCCAGTCGGCGATAAAGCTCTCGACGTCGTCGAGCGACGCGCACAATTTCCGCTGCGGGTTGAGCGGCAATCCGAGTTTCTCGAGCAGCGCATAAGCGGCCCACTGCGATTCCACGCGGATGTCATCGGACGCAACGAGGTGATAGACGAACGCGCTGAGGTGTCGATGCGCGGCCAGCTTCGGATCTTTCTGGCGCAGAGCGCCGGCTGCCGCATTGCGCGGATTCGCGAGCGGCTCCTGCCCGTCCTGCTCGAGTTGTTCATTGTGACGGGCGAAGTCGGTCTTCGAAATGTAAATCTCGCCGCGCACTTCGAGCCGTTTGAATCGGGGGTCGATTTTCAGCGGCAGCGACCGGACAGTGCGAACGTTAGGCGTGACGTCGTCGCCGCGGACGCCATCGCCGCGCGTTGCGCCGCGCGTCAGCTCGCCTTTTTCGTAGAGAAGATCGATCGAGACGCCGTCGATTTTCAGCTCGGCTTCGTATTCGACTTGCTCGATGCCGAGACCTTTCTTGACGCGCGCGTCCCATTCGCGGAGCTCATCGAGCGAATACGCGTTGTCGATCGACAGCATCGGCGGATCGTGGATGACACTCTTGAATTCCTCGATCGGCGCGCCGCCCACCCGCTGCGTCGGCGAATTGGGATCGGCGAAGTGCGGATGCTTCGCCTCCAGGTCCTGCAGGCGGCGCATCAGCTGGTCGAAGTCGTAGTCGCTGATCTCCGGCGTCGCGAGGTAGTAGAGCCGGTTGTGACGCTCGAGCTCGGCGCGCAGCTTGTCGATTTCTCCCTTGACGCTCATGCCGGTCGGGAAAGATACCGCGAACGTTCGACAGTCCGCTCCGCGAAACCCATCGTGAGCAGGCGCTGATCGAGGAGCGTGAGAAAATCGCGGCGGCCCTTGATCAGATTCAGATTCAACGCGACGAATCGCATGCCGCGCGGCGTGTCGTAATAGATGATGAGGCGGTCGCCGCTTTGCTCCGTCCCTCGCATGCGGGACCAGGCGATGATCCGGCGGCCGAATTGGTGCAACGGCCTCACGACAATCCCCTCCCCATCCGCCTCGGCGATCGGCCGAAACGTCGCTAGAAATACCCTGAGCCCGCCGATCCACAGCACCGCCAGATACACCCACACGACCCGCTCGCCCATCCAGCCGTATCGGGCGGACGGAGTGAATGTCAACGTGAAAAGAATTGCGGCGGACGCAAAGGCGGCAACCAGCACGATCGAAAAACCGGCCCGTCGCACCCAGGGGCGGAACGAAAACACCCTGGTTGCGGTTTCAGTCATTGCACCACACGCAAAATAAGTAAGCATCAGCCCGGCATTTGTTTCGCAATGATGGATGAGGCTGACAACTATGGTCAGTAAGATCGACGGTAGCGGCCGCAAAATCCTCGTCATCGATGACGACCTGGCCATCCGCGTTCTTCTGCAGGCCGTCCTCAAGCGGATGAAATTCAATGTCGAGCTCGCCGAGGATGGCTCGGTGGGGCTCGAGAAAATGAAGGCCGACGGCAAAGTCGACCTCATCCTTCTCGATCTCATGATGCCGAAGATCAATGGCTACGAATTCATCGAGAGGATTGGCAAAGACTTTCCGGACGGCGGGCGTCCGCACATCGTGGTGTTCACAGCCGCCGGAAAGCGCGGCGTCGACAAGATCCCCGCCAATGCTGTCTGCAACGCCATCCTCAAGCCGTTCGATCTCGAAAAATTCATCGAGATGATCACGGAATGCCTCACCGAAGCGCACCAGCCTCACTGACGCAGTTTCCATTCAATCTGATGAATGATGCCGAGGAGGATGGTGGCCTCGCGGGCGTTGAGGTCGGCGCGTCCGGCGATCGCGCGCAGATCGCCGTAGATGCGATCGGGATTGTTCGCGTGAAGGAACCCGACTTCGAGCAGGAGTGATTCCGCGCGCTCGTGGAGTCGTTCGATGATCATGGCGTTCGCGCGATCGGTGTGAGGACCGCCTTCGGCCGGCCGGATCGACAGCGCATAACAAAATACACAGACGGCCTGCGCGAGATTCATGGTCGGAAAATCTGGATTCGTCGAAACGCCAGCCGTGCGCTGACATTGCGTCACTTCTTCACGCGTCAGGCCGCGGTCTTCGCGGCCGAAAACCAGCGCCAGCGTCTCGTCGTCCTTCAGAGAGGAAAACTGCTTCGCGACATCGGACGGCAGCGAGTCGATCGTCGTCTTGCGAGCGCGGGCTGACGTCGTCGCGATGGTGATCTGCGCATCGCCGATCGCATGATGCAGCGTCGGAACGCTGCGGGCGTTCTTGACCACATCTTCCGCACCACTCGCCCACCATCCCGCCAGCGGCTCCAGCCGAGGATGCTCCCCGACGATCCATAGCTCCTCGAAGCCGAAGTTTTTCATCACGCGCGCGACCGCGCCGACATTGCCGGCTTCCTGCGGTTCGACCAGGACGACGCGAAGGCGAGGCATCGGCCGGCGAGTGTATCCTTTGCGCCATGCGAAGAATGATTGCTGGACTCCTCTTCCTGGCGGCGTCCGCGAACGCCCAACAAGTCACCGTCATCAAAGCCGGCACGCTGATCGATGGCCGATCATCCGAGACCAGGCGGAATCAGACGATCGTGATCCGCGGGAATCGCATCGAGAGTGTCGGCGATTTCGCCACGCCCGCGGGCGCGAAGGTCATCGACCTTTCCAGCGCGACCGTGATGCCGGGCATGATCGACACGCACACACATCTTTTTCTACAGGGCGAAGATCCGGCCGAGGGTGGGTACGACATCCAGTTGTTGAAATATCCGCTCGCCTATCGCGCCGCGCGCGCAACCGTTGCCGCGCGACGCGCGCTCGAGCAGGGCTTCACGACGCTGCGCGACGTCGAGACGGAAGGCGCCGGCTACGGCGACGTCGGCATCAAGATGGCGATCAACGAAGGGCGCATTCCGGGCCCACGCCTCTTCGTCGTCACACGCGCGATCTCGACCACCGGCGGCTACAACCTCGAGGGCTACGCTCCCGAGGTCGATGTGCCGAAGGGGGCGCAGCTCATCGACGGTCCGATCGAAGCGCGCAAAGCCGCGCGCGAGCAACTCGATCGCGGCGCCGACTGGATCAAGGTCTACATGACGCATCGCTCGTGGGTCGACAAGCAGGGCAATCTCGTTTCGCAGCCGACGCTGACGGTCGAAGAGCTGAAGGCGATCGTCGACGAGGCCCACGGCTGGAAGAAAAAAGTCGCCTGCCATGCGTACGGCGGCGAAGGGATGCAGCGCGCGCTCGATGGTGGCTGTGACTCGATCGAGCACGGCCTCGATCTGACCGATGCGAACATCGCGCAGATGGTCCGTCAGGGAACGTGGCTCGTGCCGACGCTGTCGGTGTATTACACGCACAACGATCCGCCTAACACACCGAGCGGCAAGCGCGATGCGAAACGCGTCGCCGTGCACGGTCCGTCGTTTCAGAAAGCGATGAAGGCCGGCGTGAAGATCGCGTTCGGCACCGACGTCGGCGGCTTCTCGTGGGATGAGCCGATCGCGCAGGAGTTCGCGCGGATGACCGAGTTCGGGATGTCGCCGATGGACGCGATCCGCTCCGCAACCTCGCGCGCCGCGGACCTCCTCGACATGACCGGCGACCTCGGCGTCATCGCGCCCGGCGCCTATGCCGACATCATCGCAGTCAATGGCGATCCGCTTCGCGATGTGGGCGCGCTCAAGGATGTTCGGTTCGTGATGAAGGATGGCAACGTCTTCAAACAGTAGTTATTGCGGCGTAACGAGCGTGATCTGCTGCGTGTTGTTGTTGGTAATCGTGGCGAGCGCCCAGAATCGAAAACCTGAAGCTGAATCGACTTCGACGCGAACGCGATCCAGCGATGCCAGCGCGGGAAACTCTTGCTCGAGATTCGAAATCGCTGCAAACGAAGGAACCGTCGCGTCGCAGGGATCCGTCGCGCACTGAGGCGCCTGTAGGACGAGGTCTTTCCGCGCCACTGGCGTTTTAGGATTGTCAAACTTGAACACGCTGACGGTCACCGGAATGACCTCGGAATCTGGCCCATAAATCCGGAGCGCCACGCGCGAATGATGATCGAGCGGGATTTGCACGAGATCGAGACGGCGCGTTCGAAAATCCTTTTCTCTCACGATTGGAAGTTCGGTTCCCGACGATCGTCCCTCCGCCGCCTGAAACATCTCCCAGGCGCGGTAACCAAATCTCAGACCCGGCGCGAGATCCCGATGCGGCATCAGGAGCGAGCCGGCGTCGGAACGCGTCAAGACATTGAACGCATCGGCGCTCTCCCCTGGCGCAAGACGGCCGGGGCAGGCTTCAAAAACACATCCTTGAAAATAGAACAGAACCCTGAATGCGTCGCTCGATGCGACAACGACCGGATTGGAATTGAGAATCGCGAGATCGGTACGCCACCACGTTCCGCCAAAGCCGAAGCCGTTGTAGACGATCGGAAGAAGAATGCGTTCGAAAACTTCCGGATCCGGAGTGGCGCTTTGTTCCCGAAAACGAAAAGCCGCGGGCGCGGTTATCGTTTCTGAAGGAGTCTGCACGGTCACCGTGACGACGCCTGGAGGGTGCGGCGGAGTCGTAACAATCAGTGTGTGCGCATCGACGATCACTACGAATTGTTCGGGAGCAGCGACGCCTCCAAACATCACGACCGGTTTCGCGCAACCCGACGTAGCGCACAGTAAATGAGAACGATCACTCGTGATTTGAACCTGCTCGATCGCATTTGGAGTCTTTGAGGAAGGTAAGAACTTCAGCGGCGAGTTTGCGTCTGCGACGAAAAAATCGTAAGAGTCGACGATCGTGCCGTCGACCCTGAGCGAGATTGTGTGCGTACCGGGATTGAGCAAACCGATTCGAATGCTGTCGCTCCACGTCCCCGGAGTGAAAAG
The DNA here is from genome assembly GCA_030948915.1 of Acidobacteriota bacterium. Classification (GTDB taxonomy): domain Bacteria; phylum Acidobacteriota; class Thermoanaerobaculia; order Gp7-AA8; family Gp7-AA8; genus Gp7-AA10. The sequence continues at coordinate 3,167 of JALYZI010000078.1, read as the reverse complement.
ACAACCGCCAGTCTTGTAATTGAGGGTAATAGCTGAGGCAGCGCGATCGATGCCGTCGAGCGTGAAAGAGCATGTCGCCGGAGTGTTCCGGGCGATCAGTGCAGTAATCGCCGTCTCTGAAGTCGGCGCCGGCGGATCGAGTCGAATGATTTTTGCGGAGATCGGAAACGCGACAAAGAGCATCAACGGAATCATTCGGCGCGACATGGTCACCTCAATGGTTCGATTGGATTGAACTGATCGATCACGCGCGCCCACTCCGCGATGTAGCGATCGCTCGGCAGGCGAAGCCAGACGTCGAAGCTCTGCGTGTGCGGCTTGCTTCCTTCGAGCACGTAGACGAAGCCGCCACGCTCGAAGACGACTATCTGCCAATCCTCATCGGCATCCTCAATCGGCTCCGTCATCGAGCCTAGCGGCACATCCTCGGCCACGAAGTGCCGCATGTCGCGCTCGGCATTGTCCCAGTATAGAAAGCCGGCCAGCTCGCCGCGCGTCGGACTGACGAAGTACACGTGCTGCCCGAATTCTTCCGAATCGCGCAGCTCGATCGTGAAATCGCCGATCGTCGGAAACGCATTCAGATCGACGGCCGCCAGCGCGTCGATGTAGTCGGAGGTCGCGAGCTCCAGCGGCGTGGCGTTGCTGAAGACTTTCATTTCATTGCGGCGAGATCGTCGTCACGTGTTGTGTCTCATTATTCGTGACCGACACCAGCGCCCACAACGCCGGATTGCCCACGACGAACGGAGACAACGTAATCCGAACTGCTCCCTTGCCGGCGAGTTGAGGATACGCCGCGACGAGATCGGAAATCAGCGTGAATGGTGGATTCCCTGCTGGAAAGACCGCGCTGGAGACAAGATTCTCATCGCTATTGAGCGGCTGAATCGCCAGGGCAGCCGACGTTCCGTACACGCGGAGCGCAACGCGAAAGCGAGGATCGGTCGGGACGTTGAGCAGTTCCACGGGACGCGCGAAAAAGTCTTTCTCGCGCACGACAGGGATCTCGGTGCCAAGCGCCTCCGACTGATGCGAGAGATCTTTTATCAGAGTATCGAAATGTACCGCCGGCGATGCCTGCCGCGGAACGTAGCCGAAGAATCCGTTCGGAGTGTTGATGCCGGTCGTTCGCGTGCTGTGTTTCGGCACCAGTGAATCGCATTCGAAGACACACCCGAGGTTGAACGCGCTCATGGGGAGAATCGGGACCGGGTAATCGTTTTCGTTGCGCAAGGTGATCTGCGTCGTCCACTGCGAGCCGAGCGCTCCGGGGCCAGCAAACGCGATCGGGAAAAAGACCGGCTCGTAAAATGCGGGATCCGGGGTCTTGTCGTTCGGGGCGTAGTAAAAAGATGCGGTCGCCTGAAGTGCGTAGACTGTGACATCGACGACCCCCGGCGCGTGCGGCGGTGCGATCACGGTGACGGAATTCGGCGACTCGCTGATGACCGTCGCCACGACGTCGCCAAATCTGACCATGGGATTCGGTCCGAACATTGGTCCGGTGAGCGTGACCTGCGTGCCGCCAAGGGCCGCGACATTGGGCGTCAACCGAAATGGCGGCGCGGCATCCTGCACTACGAGAGTGCCCCTGCCGAGGCCGATCAGAATTGCAGGCGGAGCGAAACCGACGCTCACATCGTAAACGCCTGCCGGCAGCACGCCAAGGTCAACCTGAAGATCCACGATGGGGCCTCCCAAAGGCAGACTGCAGTTGTGAAGGTAAATCGAGAGGCGCATTCCGTTTTGCAGCGCGGTAGGCGTGCAAGGCGAGAAGTCGCCGACGACGTGCGCGATGATCGGCGTCCGCGAAGTGGGGTTCGGCGGATCGAAACGGACGTTCTGCGCGGAGAGACTAGTGCCAACTGAGAGGACAAGAATAGCGACGAGAGTTCGCATGCGCGAAATACGCATGCGAGCTTCACGCCGTCCGTTAACGCGCAGTTGCTGTCCACGTATCATTGAGGTGCGATCGTGGTCACGTGCTGCGTCACATTGTTCGTGACCGAAGCAAAACCCCACAAGGAATGCGGTCCACCGACAACGCCAGGATCGATCTTGATACGCAACGGTCCCTTTCCGGCAAGCCTCGGAAAAGTAGCGACCAGATCAGAAATCTGGACATATCCGGGGTTGAACACGGTCGATTGCATCGACGTCGAGACAAGTGCGTCGTCGCTGTCCATGGAGTAGATCTTCACGTATGCAAATGCTTCCGAGTCGATGTCGTACACGCGCAACGCGACCCGGAAGCGTGGATCGGTCGGCACGTTCAACAACTCGAATACGGCGTTGAAAAGATCTTTCTCGCGCAGTACTGGAATCTCGGTGCCGAGAGCTTCTGACTGGCGTGAAAGATCGCGGACCAGAACACCGAAATGCACGTTGGGCCCAGCTTGACGCGGAATGAATGCCAGCAGTCCTTTCGGGGAGATGACAGCGGTTGTTTGCGTGCTCCTGGCCGGCGGAAGCATGTAACACTCGTACAGCGCGCACGAACCGTTGAATAGGCTGAGAGGCAAAATCGTCACTGGGTATTCGTTTTCGTTCCTCAGATAAATCTGTGTATGCCATTGCGAACCGAGCGCGCCCGGTCCGGTGAAGGCCACCGGGAACAAGATCGGTTCGAAAAACGCCGGATTTGCCGGCCCAACTTTCGGAACGAAATAGAACGCACCAGCAGAGCGCAAGACATTACCGGAGCGATCAATCGTCACATCCATCGGTTTAGGACTCAGACTTGGAACGCGCACGACAATGTGATCGGGCGTCACACTGACAACTGTTGCGGTGGCATCGCCGAACTTGACGATCGGCTGTTCGCAGGCAGGAGGAATAGTGCCGCTCCCACACGAGATCAGATTCTTTCCCGTAATCGCGACCTCATCGCCGGCAAAAGCAGAAACATTCGGAGAAACGATGAATGGCGGGGCGGCATCTTGAACGACGAGCGTCGCGTTTGAAACTGCGGTGGAATCACCTCGAAAAGCGGCGACCACTTCGAAGACGCCGGCGGGAAACCTGCCAAGATCGACTGGCAGATCGAAACCCGTCAATAGCAAATCGACACCCTGGGGCACGCAGACAGGTGGGGCGATCGTGATGGCGATCGATGACGCATTGACGCTCACGCTCGCTGACTGCACAGCGCAGCCGATTAACAC
>JALYZI010000071.1 GCA_030948915.1 Acidobacteriota bacterium | reverse complement strand
TACGCGAAGAATCGCAAGGCGTTTGGGGAAGCGATCGCGCAGCGACAATCGATCGCGTTCATGCTCGCGGAGATGTTCATGGACATCGAAGCGGCGCGGCTGATGACCTGGGAGGCGGCGTGGCTTCTCGATGAGAAGCGCGACGCCACGCGCGCGGCGTACCTCGCGAAGAACTTTGCGGACGAGATGGCCCTCATGGTCACCGATCGCGCCGTCCAGGTCCTCGGCGGACACGGTTACATCCGCGACTATCCCGTCGAAATGTGGTTGCGCAACGCGCGCGGCTTCGCCGTCATGGAAGGAATCGCAATCGTATGATCAGCTTCGAGACACCTCCCGAAATCGCAAAGCGGCTCGAGTTCGTTCGCGGAATCGCGTGCCAGAAGATGCGCCCCGATGCGCGTCACTACGACGAGCACGAGCACGAGATTCCGTGGGACTTCATCAACTTGATGTGGGACACGGCGCTCAAGACGGGGCAGAGCTTTCGCTCCGGAACTCCGCGGCCCGACGACGGCCCGAGCATCGCGTCGACGATGCTGGTCCACATCATCGAGTCGCTTTCGTGGGGCGACGCAGGCATCTACCTGTGCGGGCCGGGGGCAGGGTTGGGTGGGGCGGCGATCGAGGCGACGGGCACGAAGGAGCAGAAGGATCGGTTTCTCGCGCGATATCGCGAAGGGAAACCGAAGTGGGCCAGCATGGCGATGACTGAGCCGCAGTGCGGCTCCGACACCGCCGCGATCCGCACGACCGCCGTTCGCGATGGCGACCATTGGATTCTCAACGGCGAAAAAATCTTCGTCACCAGCGGACACAAATCGCTGATCGATTCCGAAGGTCTCAGCGTGATCTGGGCGACTGTCGATCCGTCGGCCGGCCGCGCCGGGATCAAGCCGTTTGTCGTGGAAGCCGGCACGCCCGGCCTGACAGTCACGAAGCTGGAGCACAAGATGGGAATCCGCGCGAGCGATACGGCGTCGCTGGTCCTGCAGGACTGCCGCATCCCGCTCGACAACCTGTTAGGCAGCGCCGAGGTTGTCGATAAGACGAAAGGATTCAAGGGGGCGATGGCGACGTTCGACGCCACGCGTCCGTCCGTCGCGGCCAGCGCGCTTGGGATCGCGCGGGCATCGATCGAGCTGCTGAAAGATTTGCTCAGTCAGCAGGGGATCACGATCCGCTACACGACTCCGCGCAATCTTCTTTCCGCGATCGAGCGGGACGTCGTCGATATGGAGGCGCAGCATCGCGGTGCCTGGCTGCTCACGTTGAGAGCCGCCTGGCTGATGGATCAGCGCCGGCCTAACACGATCGAAGCGTCGGCGTGCAAAGTGAAGGCGGGCGACGTCGTTACGAAGGTCACGGCGAAAGCCGTCGAGCTGATGGGACCTTTGGGCTACTCACGAAAACTACTGCTTGAGAAATGGATGCGCGACGCGAAGATCAACGACCTGTTCGAAGGCACGGGCCAGATCAATCGCCTGATCATCGCGCGGAGGCTGCTGGGATACTCGAGCGCGCAGCTCAAGTAGGCGTGACGTAGACCGTTTGACAACGCGAAAACTCCGAGGGAAGCTCGGAGGTGAATTTCCGACAGTCCGTGACTGCATGCACATGAAGGTCCGTTGTTCGGGCAGTGGTAGCGCGACACCCGCCCGAAGCTTTTTCGCAGTCGCGGCGCGACGGATAAGTGCCCGCGTCAAACGCCGGCGGACTGTAATCTCCTGGCACGTGGCATGTTACGATCCGGCCCATCGCGAGCCTTTCGCCCGATATGCGTCGCTGCTAGATATTCGAGGGAGGAGCGGGCGGGGCTCAATTACAAGTTGGGCGAACGCAATCCTCGCCCACCCTGATTGACTTTGAGCAAGTAACGCACGTGTATGCTTTCCATTCGCACACCGTCAACCAAAAGGAGAAATCACGATGTGTCATCGATCTATGATTAGCCGATTGTTGCAGGCCGCACTCCATTGTTCGTTGTTGCTTATGTTGGGCCTGGTCGGATCGTTCGCCCAAGCACAAGCGCCAGATCAAGAGCAGGCATTGACGCGGACGGCTCGTGATGCGCCGCTTACTTGGGGACCGTGCCCGCCGTTCTTGCCCAAGGGATGCGCCATCGCCGTTCTTCACGGCGATCCCGCAAAACCCAACGTAGATGTGTTCTTTAAGGTACCTGCCAAGTCAACCATTCCGCTCCACTGGCACACTTCCGCTGAGCGCATGGTCCTGGTAGCAGGCGAGCTTCATGTCACGTATGACGGTCAGAAGAAGGCGGTGCTCAAGCCGAAGACCTACGCGTACGGTCCTGGCAAGCGACCCCACAAGGGCTTCTGCGCGAGCTCCGTTCCATGTGTCCTGTTCATAGCGTTTGAAGAGCCGCTGGACGCCGTACCGGTCGAGAGCATAAAAAAATAGCGCGGCGCCGCCCAACTCGGCGCTGCAGCCGACTTCGGCCCGCCACCGGTTAGTACTTCACGTTCCTCGCGTGGGCCGAAGCGGCTGAGCTGGGGACGTTATGCCGACGCGCGAACGTGCCGATCGTCCAACATTACGAATCAGGGTCGACGCGATCAGAAGTGATAATGTGCATTGAATCGACGTATGCGAGGAGGATGGACTTGCGAACGACTGTAAAGCTGTTGTTGGTGATTCTTCTTGTCGGCTGCACCACCACATCGAACCGCCCGTCATCATCGAACGCACAACAGATTCGATCGCTCTACGATGCATTTGGCCGCGGCGATATTCCCACTGTCCTGGGCGCGCTGGATCCGAACGTCGAGTGGATCGAACCCGAAAACACGATCTTCGGCGATCGCAACACGTTTCGAGGACCGAAGGCGGTCGCGGAGGGTGTCTTCATGAGGATCCCTCAGGACTGGAACAATTTCCGGCTCACTATAGACCGTCTGATCGACGGCGGTGATACAGTCGCAGTTCAGGGACGTTATAACGCGACGAGCAAATCAACGGGCCTGCCGCTCAACGCGCAATATGTTCACGTCTGGGATATCCGGGACGGGAAAATTGTGCGCTTGCAGGTCTACACCGACACTGCGCAGTTCATACGTGTGAGCGGCATGAGATGATTCGAACGGCCGTTCCGCAGCCGTATTTCATGGCGACTTGAGCGTCACCTTCGACGATCGCGGCCCAACTCGCCGCTGCACCGGACGCGAACCGGCGCTCTGCCGTATCGCGGGCGTTATACTTTTTCGCGTCGCCGGTTCGCGCCGGTGAGCTTCAAACGTTATGCCGACCCCGGTCGGCCTCGGCAAATCAGGCAGCTCCCTTCTTCTTCAGCTCTTCGCGAATCACCCGTCGCAGTTTCTTCTCGATCGGTTCTCTGCGCTCCAGCGTGTACTCTCGCAACGCGTTGTTGATCATCGTCTGGTAGTTTCCACCGCCGGCTTCATTCACCTGTTCTCGAAACCAGTCCAGGACCTCGTTGTCCAAGCGGATCGTAATCCGCGTTTTTCCGCCATCCGCTGTTATGACCGCGCCACGTTTGCCCTTGGAAAAGTCGTACTCTCTTCGCATCTTCAGCCCTCGTATTGTTTTCGCTCGCGTCGTGTTGCCTTTCGTGCTGAGATCAGGCGAATCTTCTCTTCCCGCCAAGTGTAGACAACCACCAAAACTCGTCCGAACGCGTCCCTGGCAAGGGTTACGAACCGCTCTTCTCCTTCGCTGTCCTCGTCACGCAGAGTGATCGCATTGTCATCCTCGAACGCACTTACTGCGTCTGCAAACTCGACGGCGTGCTTTCGCAGGTTGGTGTGGCGCTTCTCGTCGTCCCATTCGAATGTCAACCTCAGGAGTATATGCACAACGTATGCACATATCAACAGTGGCATAACTTGCCGCTGCAGGCGACGCGGCCCACTTCGTGGCGCGACGGCCAAGCCGCTTGCTGATCGCAGCGCTTGGATCTAGGAGATGCTAATCTCTGGGGACAGGCCGAGCGCCTGGGCGGCGGTCCGTTGGGCGGCACTGTCACACGCGAGTATGCAATTCCCGGAAAGACATCCCGAGCTTGCTCTTTACTGGTCGCTGGGTTGGGCGCTGGTTGCTCTCGGTCTGATTTGGATCGGCGTCGGCGTTCTGTCCCACCAGCACGCCGCACCGGTAGCGAGCGGAGCTACCTCGGTCGCGCCGTGGCAGCTGGCTTGGTGGGCGAGGTTTGGCTGGGCCTATGGCCTATTCCTTTCGATATTTGGGGTCGGCGTCATCGTTTACCGCGGCCTGAACAAACGCCGAATCCTCTTCGGCGATCGCATCAGACGGGAGTACAAGTAGGTGCCGCCTAACTCAGCGGTTGCAGCGGACTTCGTGCCGTCCTCTGTTACTCTTGGCTTCACGCTCCGCGCGCGGCACGAAGCCGCTGAACCGCGGTCCGTTAGGCGCACTGGAGCAACCACTTGGTGGCGTGATCCCGCCGCGGCAGCGCGACGTTGAGCTTCTTAGACGGAACGATGTCTGTGCGTTTCACCGCCGTTGGTTGCCGCCGAGTTCGAGTAGAATTATTTCCGGAGCAGTTCGCAGCGACCCCCCATGAGGAAACTTGCCCCGCTTTTGCTCGCTGTCATCGGCTCACTCTTTTTGTGCAAGTCCTTGCACGCTCAGGCGACGCTCCCTGCGATTCTTGCCGGGCCACGCCGCCCGTTTCCTCAGCACACTTCCTATGCCCCCGGCACTCTTCGCCTCGACCGCCGCACGCAAGCGCAACAGGACGACGACGCACGCGTGTACTACGACGCCTGGAAATCGAGTTTTCTCGTGCAGGCAGGAAACGCCTCGGACGGCAGCCCGCTCTATCGAATCACGGTTGGCAGCGGCAACCCCTCACGCACCGTTTCGGAGGGTCAGGGCTACGGCATGATGATCGTGGCGTTCATGGCGGGCTATGACCGCGATGCCCAAACCGTGTTCGACGGCCTGTGGAGGTTCGCCCGAAAGTATCCCAGCAGCATTGACTCGCGCTTGATGAGCTTTGAGGTGCCCTTCGACCCCCTCAACTTCAACAGCGCCTTCGACGGCGACTGCGACATCGCCTACGCCCTACTGCTGGCGGACGCGCAATGGGGGAGCACGCAAGCCATCAACTACCGCGCGGAAGCGCAAAAGGTCATCGCCGGGATTCTGGCCTCCACCATCGGTCCCGACAGCCGCCTCCCCATGCTCGGTGATTGGGTCGACGCCAAAGGCGAGACTTACAATCAATACACCCCGCGCTCCTCAGACTTCATGCTCGACAACTTTCGCGCATTTGAAAGGGCCAACGGCGACCCGGTGTGGGCGCGCGTCGTTGCAGAAGTACAGGCCGTGATCACGAGCCTGCAAACGAACTACAGCCCTAACACGGGACTGATCCCGGACTTCATCGTGCCGACCTCGAAGGGCGATCACACCGCGAAACCCGCTCCCCCCAATTTTCTCGAAGCGGCAACCGACGGCGCCTACGCGTACAACGCGGGCCGCGTGCCGTGGCGCCTGGGCGCGGACGCGCTCCTCAACAATGATCCTGTTTCGCTGGCGCAGACGCGCAAGATCACGCAATGGGCCCTTGCTACCACCGGCGGCAACCCCTACCAGATTCGCGCTGGTTATGCACTCGATGGCACACCGATCAACGCCAACGCCTTCACGATCTTTTTCGCCGCGCCGCTCGGGGTGGCCGCCATGACCGACCCAGCGCAGCAGGAATGGTTCAATCAAATATACGATTCGGTGTACGCGAGGCATGAAGACTACTACGAAGACAGCGTAACGTTGCTCTGTCTGCTCGTGATGACCCACAATACCTGGAGCCCAAGTATCGCGAAACGACGAGCAGTACGCCCCTCGTGAGCCATGAGAAGCGCCTGAGCGTCCCCACTGCAGATCCTGGTGAGACGAAGTGGCTGCCAGCGTTTGACTTTCCGTTGCAGCCGACGCAGCGGCGTTCGTTGGCTCGGGGCTGAAGCGCTGGTTACGCACTTCTCGGCTACATCGGATACCTGTTTGTCCTTGACCCCATAACTCTTCGTGAACTCTGTCGCAAGCGTCGAGCTGTTCGTACTTCACGCTTGGTGGCTCCGCATCGTCTCGATCGTTGCCTGGTTCTTGGTTCTCAGTCTCGGGTGGCGCAAAAACGGAGTCATCAGTGCCGGCGGGATCCCAACGTGAAATGTCGGACCGAACTTGTTGGGAGGGTCGCACGTGGCCGCGCCTAACTTGCGCCGGCAGCGGACGTGGCCCGCTACTCTGCTGCGTCGCGAGTGCGTTACTATTCCGCGCGGGCCACGCCGCTGAGGCGCGGATCCGTTAGGCAGACGTCCAACATGTCAGGGCACGACGGAGATGTTCGCGAGCAGCCGCGCCCAGTCGCAGTCGCCGAACTCTTAATGCTGCGGAACTTCGTCGCAAACAAGGCGTCGAGACAGGCCGCGCGGAAGGCGGCTAACTCTGCGCTGCACCGGACTCGCAGCCGCAACCTGGAACGAAAGGCAGGAAGATGAGGAGTCAACCGAAGGCGGCAGGCAAATCGGCATCCAAACTAATCAGCGAAAGGATTGCCGAGTTGGGTGACTGGAGGGGCGATACCCTGGCAAGGATGCGCGCCCTCATCAGGGAGGCCGACCCTGATGTTGTGGAAGAGTGGAAGTGGAGGGGGACCCCGATATGGTCCCATGACGGGGGCATCTGTACGGGAGAGCCGTACAAGTCGATCGTGAAGCTGACCTTCTTTAAGGGCGCTTCCCTGAAGGATCCTGCCAAGCTCTTCAACTCGAGCCTCGAGGGGAACGTAAGGCGCGCCATCGACATTCACGAGGGTGAGGAGATTGACGCGAAGGCCTTCAAGGCGCTCATCCGCGCGGCCCTCGCCCTCAATACTTCTGGCGGAAAGAAGTCCACGAAACGCAAGTGAGCCGGCGAACTTCTTCCTTCCATACATACGGTACGGCCATTGCAGCTTCAGCCGTATTGGAGGGCCCATCATGGCTCGCTTACACCTCGCGCTCGCCGGCTGCATCACGCTCGGAGCTTTCGGAGCAGCCGCGCAAACCTACACGATCACTGACCTCGGAACGCTCGGCGGCGGCTACAGCGCTGCCAACGCGATTGGCGGATGGGGCCAGGTCGTCGGACAGTCGGAGACTACCGACAACGAATACCACGCGTTCGTTTACAGCGGACGATCGATTACCGATCTCGGCGCGTTCGGCGGAGTTCAGAGCTCCGCCGTCGCGATCAACAGCGCATCGCAAGTCGCCGGCTACTACTACGATCACGGCTACAAAGCCTTCCTCTTCTCCGACGGCAAGCTCACCGATCTCGGAAACCTCGGCGCGAATTATTCCGCCGCCTACGCGATCAACAGCGCCGGGCAGGTCGTCGGAAGCTCGCGCACGAAAGAGAAAATGGAGCACGCGTTTCTCTACAGCGACGGCGTCATGCGCGACCTCGGAACGCTCGGCGGAACGATGAGCACGGCGCGCGGCATCAACGCCAGGGGCCAGATCACCGGCTACGCGTACGACCCCGACTGGAACTTCAAGGCATTCCTGTGGGAGAACGGAAAGATGAGCGACATCGGCACGCTCGGCGGAGACTGGAGCGTCGCCAACGCCATCAATGATCTCGGACAGATCGTTGGCCAGGCCTATCTCTCCGAGAACATGAAGGCGCACGCTTTCCTCTACAGCGGCGGCCAGATGCACGACCTCGGCGAGCTCGGAGGGAGTTACAGCATTGCGCTCGCTCTCAATTCGACGGGGACCGAGATCGTCGGCTACGCGACATTGCGCGGCGGATCGGATCACGCGTTCCTCTACAGCAAGGGAAGGATGCGCGATCTGAACGGGATGGTTTCCGCCCGTGGATGGGTGCTCAATGTCGCAAGCGGCATCGATGACACCGGACAGATCGTCGGCTACGGCACGCTGCACGGAGAGCAGCACGCGTTTCTTCTGACACCTCGCTGAGGAGCGCCGGAGAATGCCGGCGCTCCTCGGCTCAGTCGTTCGTCGTCACGGTCGTTCGTGAGGCGGTATTCGCCGATCGGAACATCATGCCGGTCTCCACCTCGACCGCTTTTCCATCCCGTACGTGCGGCTTGAACGTCCACTGCAAAAGCGCGTCGGTGATGATCTGCGCCTGATCGGGGAACGCGCTGATCACGTGAACATGCTGCACGCGGCCGTTTTTGTCGATGATCATGCGAACCGGAACGGCGTTGAAGCGATGATCGGTGAGGATCGGATCGACTTTGTAGACCATGTTCGCGGGGACGGCGTAGTTCGCGATGCACGCCGGCGCGTCGGCCCGCAGCTCGATGCGATTCATGTTCTCGATGAGAGTGTCCAGCAGTTTGGTGTCCCGACTCGTGAAGATGAATTGGACGGTGTGACATCGGATCTGCGTCGCGAGCACATACCAGTGCAGGCCGGCGACGGGCGATTTGTAATCGAAACGGACAAAGCTGCGGCCAGCGATCGTCAACTGCGCCGGCGGGTGCTCGACTTCGTAGTAAGACGGCAGGTGATCCTTGCTGAACGTGATCAGCTCCATCGCGTTGTGCGTCGGCGTCAGCGAAAAGAACATGTCCTGTGCGGAGATCAGCACTGTCCCCTTCACTGGACCCTTGAAGCTGGCGGCCGGGATCAGTTGCGCAAGAACGTAGTTGCCGCTATCCGACGGCGGCGGCCCCTTGTACGCCTCGGTCCAATCGGACGGCAGGGGCAGGGTGATGCCGAGGTAGTGGTTCATGTAGATGTTTTTGGAGACGGCGCCGTCTTCGGGCACCGGAGTGGATCGATCGCTGGCGCTTGGCTCTGCGCCCTTCACGATGATGGTGTTAGGCGGGATCATATCGGCCGGTGTCTGCGGACTGTCCGATGGAGGGACAGCCTGCGGCGGGACGGTCGTTGGTCCGTTCAGCAGTGGAGCTTGCGCCACAACGGTCATCGACACTGCCAGGCTCAGGAACGTAACTTGCAAGAATTTCTGTCGGAACATGTTCCTCCCAGATTCAAAGGCAGGCCGCCGATGTTAGCGCATCAGCGGCCTGCGGCAGTTCAGGACGTCATAGCGAACGTAAGAAGTTCAAGATGTCCTGTTGTTGTCCTGCGGACAGATTCGTAAAGAAAATAAACGACGAGTTATTGGCTTCCGAGCCGGAGCTGTTGTGCGCGCGAATCGCGGCCAGCAGGTCCTTTGTGCGACCGTCGTGCAGGAAGAAGATGCGCTGCCCGAGGCCCCAAAGAGGAGCGGTGCGGAACTGATCGCCGCCGGCGCCACCCTGCGAAACGTTATCCGCCAGCGTGTTTCCCATGTGATGGATCTCGAGATCGCTGAACAGATTCGCGGTCGCGTTGCTGAGCCCGGGCGTGAAGCGCGACGCCGCGGTGCGCAGCGACGGAGTGTGACAGGTGTTGCATCCGACCGCGTTGAACAGACTGCGGCCGTTGTTGATCGAGGTCGCGCCGCCGGGAGTCGTGGTCGACGGCGTCGGCGGTGCGAGCAGTCGCATGAACATCGCGAAGCCGACCGTGTCTGACATCGTTGTGCCCTGGCTGCCCACTCCATCCAAATGGGTGACGTCTTCGGGCGTGGAGTTGAACGCGCGGCACTGCGCCGGCAGGCCAGCATTCTGGCCTTCACCTGGCAGCGCGCGTTCCTGACCGAACAACTCATTGGAAACGCCTTGCTCCACCAGATACGCTTCACCCGCAAAAATCTCAAGCGACTTGTTCTGCGCCTTCCATCCGAAACGCGAGATCGTTCCCGCATTTCCTTCGCGATTGAACGTACCGCTGACCCCGAAGTTGTTGTTCGCGTTCGCAGCGGCGTTGGCGAGAAGTGTCGTGTCATCGATGTTCTCGATCAGACCGGCGCCGAACGTCGGTGTCGGAATGCGGAAGATGACGTTGTTCGTCTGGACGGCAGTCGCGAAGCCGGGCTGCGAGATCACCGACGTCGTGCAGCCGGGAGCATCGGAGCGGCCGGCGATGGTGTAGAGATCTTCGACGCCGCCATTAGGCCGGTTCGGATCGGGAGTGCTTCCGTTGAAGAAGAACGGGAAACGTGCCTCGCGTACCGGTCCATTGGTGCTGATAAATGATGGGATTGTGTTGCGGGCACCGTCAGCGGTGGCATCGGCAACCTGAGGGTTGACTGCCGGACTCGTTCCGCCGACCGCGGGCTGCGCGTGACAGGCTGCGCAGCTTCGCGAGTTGTATCGCGGTCCGAGACCTACGCCGTCCTCTCCGGGAATCGTTCCTGAAACCGAATCGACTTCCAGAAAGGCGGTCTTACCGGTGTTGAAAAAGTTGAGTATGTTGGTTGGATTGTTCGCGGCCACAGAAGCCAGCGGCGCGCCGGACGCCGCACCGCCACCACGCACGCCTGGATCCTGTTGCGCGAAAATCTGTATGGGGAAGAGTAGAACGAGCATTAATGCGAGCGGTGTGAACCGTCGATTCATGCAATTGCCTCCTTCAAACTGGGGCTTGTTTGTAAAAGACACGTTGATCAGCGACTTGTGAGAGTCGGATTTAGATCAAGCGGTGGCGCACGCGAGCGAGCGCTCCCGGACGGGCTGCCGTGAATTGGAATCGACTTTGGTCCTTTGACTCAAGGAGTGTCGTGCGGGACAAAACCCCTACCCATGAGTTCGCTTATGTAAGGCCGCGCTTGCTTAAGTCGGCTGTGCGTCGAATTGCCGGCGTGTCTCGCGAGTAACGCGCGCGCGGCTCGGCCAGCCGGCGATGCGGCGACTCGCGCTAGTCGAGGTTGACGGCAGTCGTCATGCCGGCGTTGATCGCAACCGGCATCGACTTCACGACTGTTTTTCCATCCTCGCCCAGGACTTCGAGCGTGTAGTTTCCGGGAGGGATGCTTTCGATCGTGTTGCCAGTCGGGACAGCCATACCGTAGTAAGGTCGCGGAGCGCCAGGAGCGACGAGGCGAACACGGACCGGCTTTGCCGCCGTCAGCGTCACGCGTCCCGCCTGCGATAGCGCGACGCGCACTTCGGGTCCGGGCGTTGTGAAATCGACGCTCTGCTGCACATAGCCGCGCGCGTTGACGAACGCTTTGTATTGTCCGGCTGCGACGTAAACGCGGATCGCGCCGTCCTCATCGCGCGCCGGCCCTCCGTTCGCGACCATCTTCTTGCCGTCGCCGATCGAGATGAAGGCATCCAATGTCGCGCCGCTCTGCGCATCGACGACGCGGAATGATGTCGGCTGCGCGCGGTCGAGCCGCAACTCGATCTCAGGCGCCGTACCGCCGCTGACGGTGATCGTTTGAGAGGCAGGCGCGAACTGCTGGCGCGAGGATGCGTGGAGCTCGAGCGGACCGTCGATGACCGAATCGAAAATGAAGCGGCCATCAGAATCGGTGGTCGTCTGACGTGGAAATGGACTTTCTTTCGATGACGGCGACCACACGCTCGCGTCAACAATCGGTGCTCCGCTCGCCGAATCGACGACGCGTCCGCGGACTGTCGCGCCCTGAATCTGGATGTCATAAGTCGCATCCCCCACGACCGCGTACTTGGCGTTAAACACCGTGCCGGCGCGCGTGGGGATCGTGACGGTGTAATTGCCGGGAGTCAGGCCGTCCACCTGATATCGACCCTCGGAGGAGATCGTGCTGCCGCGCCGGATTCCGGTGCCGAAGAATTCGATGTTTCCGCCAGGGAAAGGCACGCCGGATTTCGTCACGCGACCAGTGATGCTGATGCCTTCTCCGAAATCGATATCGACGCTCGGCCCGGATCCATTCACCACCTCCACGACCTTTTGCCCGCTCTGCCGTTGAACGGCACCCCCGTGCGTCATCGCGAACACGCTCACGCGACCGTCTGGAAGGCCGCGCAGCGTGAACGTGCCGTCGGGATTCACCTTCGCCCGCGAATTGCTGACCGACGCCGATGCCATCACGTCCGCCGCGGAGAGCTCGACTTCCGACAGTCCGAGCACGCGTCCGCTGATCGTGCCGCCGATGTCGAGTGTCAACGCGAGTGGCGTCTGCGCGGGAACCGCAACATCATTCTGTCGCGCGCTGACGTAGCCATCTTTCATCGCCGTGATCGTGTAGCGGCCGTCGGCGAGGCCATCCAGATTGAAATTGCCTTCGGCGTCGGTAATCGCGGGGCGGAATCCGCCCGATCCGACGGTCGACATCGCGCTGACGCGCACGCCCGCGACGGCGCGACCCGTTTTGTCGGTGACGCGGCCGCGCAGCTCGCGCCCGCGATCGAGCTCGGCGTCCAGCCGCGCTTCTTTTCCGCGCTCGACCGCCACGCTCTTGTGCTTCGGCAGGAATCCCTCTTTCGAGAAGTCGATCGTTCGCTCGCCGGCGCCGATGCCATCGATGACGTACTCGCCTTTGTCGTCGGTCACCGCGTCGGTCAGGCCGGGAGCGCCCATCGATATCGATTGTCCGAAGCGAACATGGGCGCCCTCGATGGGGTTACCGCCGGAGGTCACGCGACCGCGTACTTTTCCGCCGCGGTCGAGCTGCACCTGCACTCCGCGCAGCGCGTGTCCCTCCTCGGTCGTCAGATCGCTGAGACTGCCCGGCGCGTAACCTTCGGCTGCGACTTGCAGTCGGAGCGGACCGGCGCCGAGGTTGTCGAGGACGAAGGAGCCGTCATCGTTGTGGAAGGGGATTGGACGGCCGAACGATCCGCCGCGGCTATCGCGCCATGCGAATGCGACTTGAAAGTCAGTGATCGGCTGACCGGTCTCTTTATCGGTGACGCGACCTTCGACACGCGCGGGCGCCGGAATCGTGATCACGACGTTGCGCGCCGGAGCACTCACTTCCGTCGGGGAACTTTGCAGCTGCTGCTCCGATGTCATCGCGACCAGCATGACTTTTCCCGCGACGACATTGCGAAGCGTGAATGTTCCTTTGTCGTCGGAGCGCCCGGCGCTCGTGAACGGCCGCGTTGAAACTGTTGCGCCGGCGACCGGCGTTCCGTCTGAATAAGCGACGCGTCCTGAGATGACGACCCCGCGATCGACCTCGATGGTCAGCGGACTCGATTTCGCCGTCAGCACCTGCGCCACCGATTTGGCTACGATCGAAGGGCCTTGCACGCGCACGTCGTGTGGTCCTTCCGTGGCGCGCAGGCGAACGACTCCTGCATCATCGGTCCGGCGGCAATTCCGCTTGAGCGGTTCTTCGCACGTCGCTTGTTGACGCGGTCCCGGTTCGTTATCGGTTCCCAGCATCGCGATCACATTCGCAGCCGGAACGTTTTGGCGCTGCTTGTCGATGACGTGAACTTGCAGGGGAAATCCGCGCGCCAGGACGATCGTCACGTCGGTCTTCGCTTCCGTGAGTTGTCCCGAAGTGCCGGCAGCGAAACCCGGCTTCACGACATAGACTGCGCGCTGATTGAAATCGGCAATCTGACGGACCGTGCTTTCGCCGTTTTTGTCGGTGATGGCAAGGTTTTGCGCCGCCGAAGGAAATCCTGTCCAGACGAACGCGCCTGCGAGAGGCTGTCGATCTTCGCCGACAACGCGGACGTGAACGGACGGCAGCGGCTTCGCCGGAAGGACGCGTGTCGCACGCGCGCCTTCGGCTACGACGACTTCCGCGTTCGCGCTCGCGTAGCCGCGGCGGACGGCGCGCAGGATGTAACGCGACGCCGGCAGGGGACTCAGCGAAAAGTTGCCATGGGCGTCGGCGATGACATAGTCAACATATTGACGATCTGCTTCGGTTGCCACCGTGACGCGCGCGCCGGGCGCTGCTGTTCCAGCGATCGTGCCGGCCGGTTTCAACCGAATCTCGTATGCCTTCGCATCGATGTGGCGGACCATCGCTGCACGCGTCGCGTCGTAGGCGGTCAGCGTTCGCCAGCTCAATGGAGCGTGCGCGATGACGAAGCTGCCGTCGGCTGCTGACTCCGCGAGCGGCCAGCCTTCGATCGCGATCGTCGCTTTGGCCACCGGCTGACCATCGGCGCTCACGACGCGCCCGCGAATCGTCGCGCCTGCGGTCAGCGCGACGCTCTCGTCCTGCACGATGAAATCGGTGATCGAGTAGTCGGGATGGATGATGTGGGAGCGCGCCGCCCCGATGCCGCCTTCCGGCATTTCGATTGTTCCGGCTGCGTCGCTGCGAACGACAGAGGTGCCGAATATGACGGCGGCGTTCTGCAGCGGTTTTCCGCCGCCGGTGAGATGAGCGATCTCGCCGGGAGCAGCATGCAGCACGATCGTGGCGAGATCTTCGCCGTCCGCCGCTTCGACGGCCTGAGTCACTTTTCCGGGCGCCGCAATCGAGATTTCCAGGAGCGGCGCCGAGGCATCGATGCGAAATGCGCCGCCATCGTCTGATTGCGCGGTGGCCATGGCCGTGCGGTCCGCGCCGCGCATCACGCGCGCGCGAAACACCCGCGAATCCTCGGTTGCATAAGCGCGAAGAGTTGCGCCCGCGACCGGCCTGGCGCTTTCATCAATCAATATGCCGGTGACGGCAGCGTGCGCCGAGGACGCTGCAAGGAAAACAGCGAGGCTGAGGCGGGCGATCACGGCGGCGATATTTTAGTCTTCACGCGAGCAAGTGTTCTACGGCAGATTCCGCGTGGAGTCTGCCGGTATCCAATAGACGAATGTCGCGCCACGAGGTCTCGCGCAGCAGGAGCGGAAGCTCGGTGCCGCCGAGGATCAGGCCGTCGATTCGCGAGTCGCGTTGCATGCGTTCCGCGATTGCCAGCATCGCGTTTCTGGTGCTGTCGAGGAACTTCGCGTTCACGAGCTCGTCCATGTATTTCGTGTGGATGAAGTCCTGGTCGGCGGCATTCGGCGCGATCATCGCGATTCCGCGCGGCTCGAAAAACGAACGGTAGAAATCCGCCTGCATCGTGAAGCGCGTGCCGAACAATGCCAATCGGCGAAGGCCGGCCTTCTCGGCGGCTCGAAACGTCGCTTCGACGATGCTGATCAGCGGAATCGGCGATCGGCTTCGCAGATCATCGAAGACGATATGCGGCGTGTTCGAGGCGAGGAGGCCGATCTTTGCTCCGGCTGCGGCGAGCCTGGCGATCTCTTCGAGGAGATAGCTGACCAACTCGGGGAATTGCCGCTCCGCGACGAGCGTCAACATTTTCTCGAGATCGATACTGTTGATGATGATCGAGGGATAGTGCCCGCCCGTGCGTTCGCGATGGTGCACGACGATCGTCCGGTAGTACTCGATCGTCGACTCCGGCGCGATGCCGCCGATGATGCCGAGGGTCAGTGCGGCCATAGCCAGCCGAAGATGGCGCCGGTCACCAGGCCGTAGATCACTCCGTCGATGACGAACTTCGCCACGACCGACCACGGCTTGCCGTACCAGATCGCATCGCTGACCGTTCCGAACGCGTAGGCGAGAATGCCGATCGTTCCCACGACGCGAAATACAAGGGCGAACGGCGTCGCGGGGGCGAGAACCACGCCGGCGACGTAGCCGATCAAAAACGAAACGACGAGCAGGTAGAGGAAATACAAGCCGAGGGTTTTGGGGAACGAGAATTTTGCGGGGTTGCGGACGAGCGCGAACGCCATCGGCCGCGCCATCATCGCATCGCGGTCCTCCGCGCTCAGTTTTCCCCAGTTCACGTGCGGGGCGATGTATTGCCCCGATTTGGTCGACGCCAGCGCGTCGAGAAAACCCTTCTCGTTATCGAGCTTGCCGTAATCGCCGCGGTGCCACGCGGGCACGGCCATGTGGAAAAGGTTGCTGGCGACGAAGACGCCGACTGCCGAGAGGAGGATGGGGAGCCAGAGCAAGGTCAGAGAAACCATGGCGACCTCCTTTGCCGTGCTGGAAGCATATCGCGCCGATTCTCGATACGCCGGCTCGCCCGGAACGTTAGACGGTCGGAATCGGTAACTCGATCGTGAACTGCGCGCCCTTGCCGATGCCCTCGCTGTTGGCGATGACGCGGCCGCCGTGCATTTCCACGATGTAGCGAACGATGGCGAGGCCGAGTCCCAGCCCGCCGAATGCGCGCGTGCTCGTCGACTCCGCCTGACGGAATCGCTCGAACACGTGCGGAAGGAACTCGGGCTCGATGCCCTGGCCGGTGTCGCTGACCGTGATCTGCATCGCGCTTCCTGCGCGGCGGACTGTGACGGTGATCGTGCCGCCTTTGTCGGTGAACTTCGCGGAGTTCGTCAGGAGATTCCAGATCCCCTGCTGCATCCGATTCGGATCTGCCCACACGACGCCGACCGACGGATCGCAATCGACTTCGAGGTTGATCTCTTTCGCCATGATCGCCGGACGCACCGTCTCGACGGCGGCTTCGACGACCGCGCTGAGCTGGATGGGCTGCACTTCGAGCCGCAGTTTTCCGGAGATGATGCGGGACATGTCGAGGACGTCGTCAATGAGCTGCGCCTGCACGTTCGCGGCGCGGTGAATGGCGTCGACAGCGTTCTGCATCGTCTGCGGATCGACATCGCTGATGCGAAGGAACTTCGACCAGCCGATGATTGCGGTCAGCGGCGTGCGCAACTCGTGCGAAAGCGTTGCGAGGAATTCATCCTTTGCGCGATTCGCTTTCTGCGCCGCCTCGTACAGCATCGCGTTCTCGATGGCGAGCGCCGCCCGTCGTGCAATCTCCTGTGCCAGCGAAAGGTCACGGTCGGTGAATGTCCGTTTCGCGCGGCTGCCCGCGAACGTGATGAACCCATGAGTGACGCCGTGCGCGATCAGCGGAATCCGCATCAGGCAGCGAATCTTCATCGCGCGAAGCGTTTCGAGATCGCCATCGGCGTACGCCAGGACCGCCAGTACTTCGTCCTTGACCTCGTTTGCGACGAGCGCCTGGGTCGTCGTCGGCAGCGTGCGGCCCATGAGGAGATCACCGGAGTACGATCGCTCGATGCGCGCAGCCAGCGGCTGATCGGTGGTCGATGCAAACGTCACGGACGTGCGGTCGAAGCCTCCATCGTTCTGCACGAGATCCACAAACGCCCAGTCGCAGACTCGCGGCACGAAAAGGCGAGTGACGCTTTCGAGCACGGTGCGCGAATCGAGTGTCTGCGTCAGCACCTCGCTCACCTGGGCGAGGAACTTCGCATCGCGCTCGGCGAGCTTCCGTTCTGTGAGGTCGATGGCGCACGCGATCTGTGTGTCGCCGCCGTTGAGACTGGCAGCCGCGATCATGATGGGTACGCGCGTCCCGTCTTTTCGAATGTATTCCTTTTCGTACAGAGCGCATTCGCCGCTGGTTGCGACCTCCGCCAGTGCGGCTTCATCGCGCGACCGATATTCCGGCGGCGTGATGTCGGTCCAGCGAAAGCGGCCGGCCGCGAGGTCCTGCCGATCGTAACCGGTGAGCCGCAGATAGACATCATTCGCGTCCAGGATCTGTCCGTCGGCAGTCCGCGTCATGATCGCGATGATGTTCGAGTCCATCAGTCGCTGGAACTTCCCTTCAGCCCGCTTTTTGTCGGTGACGTCGCGGGTGAAGCAGCGCGTGTGGATGAATCGCCCTTCCTCGAACAGCACGTTCGAGCTGATCACCACATGCTTGATGGAACCATCCTTCGCTCGCAGGCGGGCCTCGACATCGTGCAGCTCTTCCCCTTTCGTGAGGCGTTCGAGGATGTTGTCGATCACTTTGCGATCCGCGTGAAAGTCGGTGATGTTGTGTCCGATGTATTCGTTGCGCGAGAAACCGAGGAGGTCGAGCTCGGCTTGATTGGCCCACAGGATGGTGCCGTCGGCGCCCACCCAATGCAGTCCGACGGGCGCGTTTTCGACGAAATCTTTCAGCTCTTTTTCAGCGCGGCGTCTCGCGGAGAGTGCCTCGCGAAGAGTCTTCTCCAACTCTTTGCGATGTTCGACCTCCGCTCTGAGCGCGGCTGGATGCTCAGTCTCAGCCGGGAAAATCTCCTGATGCGTCCGGCAGACGGCGTCGAATCCGGCGGAGTGACTCTCCTTGAGAAAATTGCCCATCGGATACGCGCACAGCAGCGAAAAAGTGTGGGCGTGCGCGAGGTCGTTCCATAGCTCCTCGAGGCGAATCGCGGCGTCATGATTTCCGTCGCGCCAAAGGACGTCGACCATCTCGCCGTACGCGCGGACGAGAGCGCCTTTCCAGACGTTTGAGCTTTTCGCGATCACGGCTCCGATGACGGCCTTGAAGCGCGTCTCATCGGGAGCGTTGCCGACCATGAATAGCGCAAGCGTTTCGTGGGCGTCGAGCAGAGTCAGCTGTCCGCTGGCGATCGCGGTGTTGACGTCGAGGTGCTTGGCGGTCAGTGAGGCGGTGAAGCCCGCGCGATGTTCAGGAGTCGCGATGACGATCGTCGGCTCGCCGGCCAGCAGCCCACCGGCGAGGAAATCGGCAACCACGGCGTAGAGGTGTTCCTCGCGTTCGTAGAACTGGACCGCGTGTCCTGGGCCGCTATGTAAGCCGGAACTCCTTGATAGGCCGTCACTTTCCGCGATCGTCATGTCCCCTCCGTGGCGCAAGACCGAGCTGTCCGCCTCCCACAGCAAACGGTATTCCATCAGCGGTCGTGGATGCGCTTTTGCATGACGCGCAATCCGATGCCCGGGCGTGTATTGGTCGTTGACGACGAAGAGTCGATACGAATCCTCATTCAACGACTGCTCTCAAAACATGGATTCTCGGTCGAAACCGCCCAGGATGGTGCTGTGGCGATCGACAAGATTGCGCAAGAGGACTTCGATGCCGTCGTCCTCGACCTGATGATGCCGCGCGTCGATGGCTTTTCCGTCTTGCGCCAGTTGATCGAAACGAAGCCGGAGTTGCTCGCGCGCATCGTCGTGGCCACCGCATATCCGAAAGACGTCGCGAACCGGCAGCTGGACGAAGTCTGCCGGGTCATCATCAAGCCGTTCGATACGACGGAGCTCGTCGGCGCGGTCAAGGAGTGCGTCAGACGTGCCGCGCACTAGCCGTCTGCGGCGCTGCGCCATCCTCGATGGCGCGTTCGACCTGGCCGATCTTGCCGGCTAGTGCGCCGCCGCGCTGCCCCAGACGGCGTTCAATCGCTGATCGCGCCCGCAATTGAAACGGTAGAAGCGATAGCGGACGGGATTTTTCCTGTAGTAGTGCTGGTGGTATTCCTCCGCAGGCCAGAAATTGGAAGCGGGGAGGATGTCGGTCGCGACACGTCCGAGTTTTTTCTCGACCACCGTTTTGGAGTCCTGCGCCAGCTTCTGCTGGGTCGCGTCGTGGTAGTAGATCGCGGAACGATACTGCTGGCCCTTGTCGCAGAACTGGCCGGAGTTATCGAGCGGATCGATGTTGTGCCAGAAGACGTCGAGCAGTTTCGCGTAACTGATCTTCGTCGGATCGAAAACGATTTCGACCGACTCGCGATGCCCGGTTCCGCCGGATGAAACCTGCTCGTAGCTCGGACTGCGCACCGGTCCGCCCGTGTAACCCGACGTGACTGCGATGACGCCCGGAAGCTTGTCGAACGGCGCTTCCATGCACCAGAAGCAACCGCCGGCGAAAATGGCGGTCTCGCGCGGAGGGGCTGCGGAGAGAAGGAGCGGGAGCGCGAGTAGAAGCGCGAGGCGTCTCACACGGCGATTCTACGACTGGCGCAGCACGAACGGTTCACCGACCTGCAACGCCTGTAAGTAGATGCGCGCAGCCGCTTCCATCGCGATCGCAGTCTGCAGCGCGGCGGAGATATCAGGACCGACGCAGACGTTGCCGTGGTTCGCGAGGATGACCGCTGTACGTTTGCCGAGCGCGCGCAGTGCGTTGCGGCCGAGGTCTTCGGTGCCGCTCGGGGCGTAGTCGGCGACTTCGATCGTTCCGCCGAAGAGCTTCAACATCTCATCGATCACCGGCGGCAGCGGCCGGCGCAGGATCGAGAGCGTGGTGACGAACGGCGAGTGGGTGTGCGCGATCGCCGAAACGTCCGGCATCTCGCGATAGATGATGCGGTGCATGGGCAGCTCATACGAAGGCGATTCTCTCGACTCGATGCTGTCGCCGGTGCGAAGATCGACGACAACGATCTGCTGCGCAACCATTTCATCGTATGCGATCGATGTCGGAGTGATCGCGATGACGCTTGGATCGTCGGTTAGGCGCGCGCTGATATTTCCCGAAGAGCCGACGACCAGTCCGGCCGCCCACATCTTGCGGGCGTGCGACCAGACTTCGTACCGCGCCTCGGCGAACCGGTCGCGCATCGGCGGGATCGTAACATCTCGCTACTCGCTCGCCTTGCCGATCCCGTCCTCTTCCTCGTCGTGCTCCGGCTCTTCGCGCACGTAGTCATCGCCGAGTCCGCCGCGATGGCTGTCTCGCGCGTAATCGCCGCTCAAATCATCGTCGTGATAGGGATTCTCTGGTTCGGTCATGAGAGCCTCCACAAGTAAGCAAACGTAGCGCCGACGTTTTGATATCTTCCGGCCGTGATCAACAAAGTCGTCGCTTCGGCGGCGGAGGCGGTGCGCGATGTCCACGACAGCGCGACGCTCGTCGTCGGCGGCTTCGGCCTCTGCGGAATCCCCGAGAATCTGATCGGCGCGCTGGTGAAGCTCGGCGTGAAGAATCTCACCTGCGTCTCGAACAACGCCGGCGTCGACGACTGGGGCCTCGGACTCCTGCTGCAGACGAAACAGATCCGCAAGATGGTGTCATCGTATGTCGGCGAGAACGCCGAATTCGAACGGCAGTTTCTCTCGGGCGAGCTGGAAGTTGAATTCGTTCCGCAGGGAACACTCGCGGAACGGATGCGGGCGGGCGGGGCGGGGATCCCGGCATTTTTCACGCCCGCCGGTTACGGCACCATCGTCGGCGAGGGAAAGGAATCGCGCGAGTTCGACGGCCGCATGTACGTGATGGAGCGCGGCGTCGTCGGCGATTTCTCCCTTGTCGCCGCCTGGAAAGGGGATCGGCTCGGCAATCTGATGTATCGAAAAACCGCGCGCAACTTCAATCCGATGGCAGCGACGGCGGGGAAGGTCTGCATCGCGGAAGTCGAGCAGCTCGTCGAAGTGGGCGAGCTCGATCCCGATTGCATTCACACGCCGGGAATCTTCGTGCATCGCCTGATCGTCGCGCCGCGGCAGAAACGCATCGAGCAGCGAACGGTGAGGAAGAAATAGATGCCGCTGACTCGCGAACAGATTGTCGAGCGCGCCGCGCAGGAATTGCGGGACGGCTATTACGTCAACCTCGGCATCGGAATGCCGACGCTGGTCGCGAACTGCATTCCGCGCGGCGTCGAAGTCATTCTGCAAAGCGAGAACGGCATCCTTGGACTCGGTCCATTTCCGGCCGAGGAGGAAGTCGATCCCGATTTGATCAATGCCGGCAAGCAGACCGTGACCATCCTTCCGGGCGCTTCGTTTTTCTCGAGCGCCGATTCGTTCTCGATGATCCGAGGCGGCAAGATCGATCTCTCGATCCTCGGCGCCATGCAGGTGTCGGCGACCGGCGACATCGCGAACTGGATGGTCCCCGGCGCGATGGTCAAGGGAATGGGCGGCGCAATGGATCTCGTCGCCGGAGCGAAGCGGCTCATCGTGACGATGGAGCACGTCACGAAAAAAGGGGAGAAGAAGATTCTCAACAAATGCACGCTGCCGCTGACCGGCGTGCGCTGCGTCAATCGCATCATCACCGACTACTGCGTCATCGACGTCACCCGCGAAGGGCTCGAGCTGATCGAGCTCGCGCCCGGAACAACGGTCGATGCTGTGCAATCGATGACCGAGCCGCGCCTCATCGTGAAGGGCGAGCCGAAATCGATTGCAGCAAATCGTTGATCGCGCGCAATTCGCTCTCGATCTTCGCAGCTTGTTCCGTCCTGCCGGTCGCGCGATCCCACGCCAATTCATCCGTCAGAAGTCCGCGCTGATCGACCAGCGGACCGAATCTCCGCGACGTTGCCATGTCGATGTGCAGGCGAGCGGCGGACTCACGCGCGTGTTGCGATGTTCTAACGCTGCAGACGATTACGGCGGCCAGGGCGAGCGACATCGCGATCGCTGAAACGATTGGAGTCATGCGCGTGGCGAGGAGTCCGAGCACGGCGACGATTGCAATCGCGATCAGCGACTGTTGAAGCGATGCACTATGGATCGGCGTGTTCGCGGCTTTCGTCCAAGTCTCGGACGAAAAAACAGCGTGCATCAGATCGGATGTGCTGACATAGCGTGCAATCGACAGAGTCCCCGCGTGTGCAGCGACCATCAACGCCACCGTCCACAGCGATGCGATGGCAGCCGCGACTGCCACCAATCGCGCCGAGAGCGCCGACGCGCACCACGCGATGCCAATTGCGAACGGCACCGCCAGATCTACGAATCGACGCGCGCCAAAGGCCATCCCACCCCAGAAGTAGCGATCGAACATGCCGTTCGCGATCCATTCGCAGACGAACATCAAAAGGCACGCAATCGCGACGTTCTGCCGTCGATTGTCGAATGAACCGAGCGACAAAACCCAGCCGGCGATGGAAAAGATCACGACCGGCGACCATGTGAACAATCCGTGGTAGCTCGATGCCAGCACGCTCCACAGTTCGACCGCTTGAAACGGCGTCCACGTCGAGCCGCCGAGGTTGCCGCCGCCAGTGACCGGTCCGAAGGGACTGCCGTAGATGGCCCACCATGCGATGGCCTGACACAGGATCGGAATTGAGCCGCCTAACACCGCTTCGATCCACCAGCGCATGCGGTGTCGCTGACGGATCGCGACCACCAGAACCGCCGGAATGATTACTCCGTGCTGGACTCGGACGGCGATCGCCAGTCCGACTGCCAGTCCGACGGCCAATCCGCTTTCGCGGTCGCTGAAGAGCGCCAGCAGGACCAATGCGATCGCGAACGCGCCCGCCACGTGCGTGCCGAGTGGGAAGAGGAAAATCTGCCAGAAGATCGGAGTGCCGACCGTCGCCGAGATCAGCGCGACCGCTGCGACGCGGGGAGAAACGTCGCGGCGGATGAACATCCAGGCGATGCACATCGCCGCGATCGCGAATGCGACATTGGTCCACGCCAGCACGACGGCATAGATTCCGCCGAAACCGTCGGCAGGTCCGCCGATCCAATGCGCGATCAGATACGACGGGGCGGACAGGATCGACGTCCCGATTCCCCAATTGTTGGCGAGCGTTCCGGCCGGCGTGACTTCCTTGAACATCGTCAGGCCGTCGCGCACCAGACCCGCCGACGCCCATTCGTTGAAGAACGCGAAATCGCGATCGAAGACCGCCGATCGGAGATACGAAAAGGTCGCGATCGAATCGGGACGGACGTATCCCGGCGCCAGAAAGACGAAGCCGCAGACGACGAAAGCCGCGACGATCACGAGCGGTGCGCTGCGTGCGAATCGCGGCATATGCCTATGGTACGGTGTCCGCGATGCGGCTCCGCGCCATCCTCACAGCGGCAGCATGGATCGCCATGGCCGCCGGCACGTTCCAGCCGATGTACTTGCGCGTGTTCGCGGCGGATAGCAATTCGATACGCGCGGCGTACACAGAGCTTCCATACCGGCGCATCCCGGGACTGCGCAAGTTGCTCGTCGATGCCGGCACGCGCACTCCACCCGGCGCGACGATCGCGCTGTGGGTTCCGTTTCGCGAGTGGGATGGCGGATACGGCTACGCTTTTCGCCGCGCGCCTTTTCTCATGCCCGACAAGCGCGTCGTGCCGGTGGAGAATCTGAACAGCGCGCAATATCTCGTCTGCTGGCATGGCTGTCCGGCCGCGCCCGGATTTAGAACGGCGTGGCGATCTGCAGATGGAGAGCTGATGCGCCGATGATCGCCGCCCTCATCACCGCGCTTCTCGCCGTTGCTGCGGGATTGCCGTTCACCCGCCGCATCGGCGAGGCGTATCTGCTGGGCATCGGAATCCAGGCGGCGATCCTGATCGTGTTGCCCTGGTCGCGGCCGATTCTGATCACGGCAATCCTTCTGGAGTGCGGCGCCCTGGCGCCGCTCTTACTTCGGCGGCACGAGAGCGGCGGCGAGCCGCCGCACTCCATAATCGATCTAGCGACGATGATCCTCATCGCCGGCTACGCGCGCTTCGCAACAATGGCGCCGCCGACCGAGATCGACTTCATCTGCATCTGGGGCCTGAAGGCCGAAAAGTTTTTCGTCGCGCATGGCATCGACTGGAACTTTCTCGCGCAGCCGTTCAACGCCTTCGCCCACGCCGACTATCCACTGCTCGTTCCGCTGGCGTACGACTTTCAGTCGGTGATTGCGGGAGCGTGGATCGATCGATGGGCGGGAGCGCTGAACATCGGGTGCGGACTCGCGGCGCTCCTGATCATCCGCTCAGAGCTGAAAGGCTGGAGCGGCGCGCTCGCTGCGCTGATCCTGATGCCGCTCGTTTTCTCGCCCTACATCGGCGATGCCGAGGGACCGCTGATCGCTTACAGCATCGCGGGAGTCCTCGGAATACGGCGGGGAGAGAACATTGCGCGCTCGGCGGTCTTTCTCGGTCTCGCCGCGTCCTGCAAGAACGAGGGACTCACTCTGATCGCCGCGGTCGCGATTGCGATGCTGATCGCGCGCGTTCCGGGTTTGATTCTGAGACTCTGGCCGGCGGTCGTGATACCGCTTCCGTGGTTGATCATGAGCCGCGTGCACGGCCTCCGCAGCGATCTGGCGGAGAGCGGTGTGATCGAACGGATCGTCTCGCACATCACGAATCCCGCGCCGATGCTGCAGGCGATGGCGACCTATCCGCCGGGCCGCATCCTCTTCTGGATCGGTCTCATCGCGGCGCTGTTGATCGGCGCACGACGCGTCGTGAGCGATGAGCGATTTCTCGCGAGCGTGATTGCGCTGCAACTGCTGGCGTTCATCGCGGCGTACGTCATCACGCCGCACGACGTGTCGTGGCACGTGCGCTGGTCGTGGGAGCGGCTCGTGCTCCAGGTGACTCCGCTGGTGACATTTCTGGCAATCGCTGTCACGCTTCCGAAACAGGATCTTGCCGCCGACGCCTGTTAGTAGAATGAGTTGATGCGCTGCGCGCTTTTTCTCGCCGTCGCGCTCAGCGGTTGCGCGACGGCGATCCATCACGATCTGCAGGAGGTGCCCGTTGCATCCACGCCTGCCGGCGCACGCGTCTACCTCGATTGCGGCCGCGGCGCGATGAATGTCGGAACGACTCCGATGACGCTGGTGCTGCGACGCCGCGATGCGTGCTCCATCACATTGAGCAAAACCGGCTGGCGCGATGCCGTCGTGCGATTCCATCGAGCGCCGTCGGCGGCAGCGCTGACGAACGCTATTCCGGCGGCTCTCGCGGCCGGCATCGTGTCATCGAGTCATGTCGACATCGCGGCGAACAACGGTTCGACGAGCGGCGGAATCGTGACCGCGTCGGCGTCGGGATCAGGTTCGATGTCGCCGGCCGCTGTTGGCGCGATCGTTCTTTCGGCCGCGCTGCTCGTCGACATCGGATCGGGTGCGTTGTTCGAGCAGTCTCCGCGGCGCGTTGACGTCAGGCTGCCACCGACGCGTTAGTCCGCTCTTCCGGCTTCTTGCGCATGTCGAGAAAGAGCAGGCCGATGCCGATGCAGATCGCGGAGTCGGCGACGTTGAATGCCGGCCAGTGGTGCGGCTGGCCGCCCCAGTTCATGTAGACATCGAGAAAGTCGACGACGTAGCCGAGGCGGAAGCGGTCGATGAGATTGCCGATGGCGCCACCGAGAATCAGATGCAATCCGACCTGCAGGAGGCGGTCGGTCACCGCGGTGCGAAACGCATACGCGACCACCACGAAGAAGACGCCGATCGCGCCGATGTTGAGCAGCAGCGGAACGATCGCCGATTGCGCATTCGCGCCGATTCCGAAGGCCGCGCCGGTATTGCGCACGTGCACGAGCTGAAAAAGATTCGGGATCAGGGAGATGGATTCGTGCATGTCGATGTGTGCGCTGACCAGCCACTTCGTCCAGGCATCGAGAAGAATGATTGCGAGTGAAAGGAACAGGTAAGGGACGCGCTTCACGCGACCACCTTGCTCTTCTCCTCGATCAGTTTGTCGAGCTCGAGCCGCAGGCGGCCGAGGATCTCTTCGTAAGTGAATTGCCCGATGGACTGCGGTCCGCGCTTGAGATTGACGAAGCTCGGCGCGCACCACATGCCGAGGTCGGCGTCGTCGGTCTCTCCCGGACCGTTGACGCGACAGCCCATCACCGCGATCGTGATGTCATGCTCCTTCGCGTACTCGGTCATGCCGCGAACGTTCTGCGCCAGATCGATGAACGCTTCGTTCTCGACGCGCGAGCACGACGGGCAGCTGATGATGTTCAGCCCATGCTGCTCGAACCTGGGAACGGAGCGGAAGCGCTTGTTCGCGATATCGTCGAGGATCTGACGCCCGACGGTGATCTCGTCGCCCTTGTTCTCGAAGGGGAGAGTGAGCGAAACGCGGATCGTGTCGCCGATGCCGCGCGTGATGAGCTGTTCGAATGCCACGCGTGTCTTGATCACTCCATCGGGCGGCATCCCGGCCTCGGTCACACCCAGGTGCAGCGGAATGTCAGGCCGGGCTTCGGAGAAGAGGATGTTCGCGTCGATGACCTTGTTCGGATCGGAGTCTTTGATCGAGACGCAGTACTGATCGAAACCGAGATCGTCGAGCATCACCGCATGCTCGAGTGCTGACTCGACCATCGGCGTGATCGAATCGTCCTTCGCGTAGCGGCTCAATTTTTCCGGATCGACCGAGCCGGCATTGACGCCGATGCGCATCGCGCAACCATGTTCGCGCGCGACGTCGACGAGGTAACGGACTTTGTCGCGAATCGGCTTCTCGCGCTCGATGTGATGGAGATGACCGGGGTTGTAGCGCAGCTTCTGAACGAACGGCGCGACCTTTTCCGCGAGACGGTAATTCTCCTGAAGATCGATGACGAGGTTCGCATTCGGACGCGCGTTGCGAATCTCGGAGAGCGCGATGACGTCCTTTGCAGTGTCGATGGCGATGCGGATGACATCCGCTCCCGCATCTTCGAGGAGCTCGACCTGGCGAATCGTGGCGTCGACGTCCTGCGTTCGCGTGGCGGTCATCGACTGCACGGCGATCGGATTCCCGGCGCCGATGCGGATGTTGCCGATGCGGACTTCGCGGGTCTTTCTTTCTGTCACGCCGTGATTTAACGCTTGGGGAGTCTAAAGATTCCGGTCAGAATCGGCTACACTAATTCAACACGCAAATCAGACCGAAAGACCCAATGCCTGAAGACGGATCGCCGCGCCCGCGCCTGATGCGGCGGCTTGTTATCGCCATCTCGCGGGCAGTGGCATTGTTGATACTGGTCGCGGGGTTGAGCGGCGCGCTCGCAATCGCGTTGCCGAACGTTCAACCCATCATTCGCTACGCTTCCGCGCTTTTCCTCGGCGTCGCTCTTTTCGAGACGCTTCGCCCGTGGGCGCGGCGCCCGGCAGCCGTTGTCGCACCTGCGGATGTGCCGGCCGCGACCTCCGATGAGTTGATCGACGCGCAGCGCACCATCGACCAGCTTCGATCGGAAGCCGAGCGCAATCGCGTCGATGCGCAGAAGCGGGCCGATTCACTCACACACGACGTGCAGGATCTGCTCGAGATCAACGCCGGACTGCGGCAGCAGGTCGACAAAGGCACATCTGAGCTCGCGGAGGCGCGCACGAAAGCCGCCGAGCGGGAGAAACGGCTTCGCGAGCAGTTCGAAGCCGAGAACACGCACGTGCAGCGCGCGGCCGGCAAAGCGCTCGACGAGATCCAGAAAACGCGCACGGTCAACGATGAACTGCGCGCGCAGGTCGATCGCGAGAAACAGAACGCCGCGACGCTGCAGAAAACCGCTGAGGCGCTTCAAACGGAGCGCGAAAAGCTGCAGTCGCAGATCGCGGAGTTCCAGAAGCGGATGGCGTCCGCGTCGCAGGAGATGGACGGCCTGCGGGCCGAGCAGAAGCGCGCGCGCCGTGAGGTCGAGGAGGCGCGACAGAAAGCGGAAGTCGACAAGGCGTCGCTTCGAACTGCGATCGAAAACGAATGGACCGCGAAGATGCAGCAGATGTCGGCCGTCCACGCCAAACAGCGCGACGAGGGTCAAAACGAGAGTCGCAATGTCACGGCTCGCGTCGCCGAACTCCAGCAGCAGCTCGATGAAGCCCGCCGCAATGCGCAACAGCTGCTGACCGCGGGTCAGGACCTGACGCAGCAGCTCGACGAGGAACGCCGTCGGTTCCAGAACGATCTGCACGAGACCCTCGAGCGCGAGCGGCAGAATTTCCGCGAACAGTTCGAGCCCGCGACGCGCAAGCTCCAGGAAGCGCAGCAGGAGCTCGAGAACGAGCGGAAACAGAGCGGCGCGTTGCGATCGGAGCTCGCATCACGGCCGGTCGTCGACGAGAAGGCTCTCCGCGACCACATCGCTGTCGAATGGGAAACCAAACTGCAGAAGATGGTCAATGAGTTGACTGCGGACCACGAGCACGCGATCGGCGAGGCCATTGAGGCTCGCGAAGCTGCCCGCGCGGAAGTCCGCGCGATGACGATGAAGATGCAATCGCTGCAGGACCAGCTCCAGAGTGCGCGCGACGGCCGCCTCGGACTCCTGCAACGCGACGATCAGCTATCCCGGGAGCTGGAGCACGAGCGCAAGGAGCGCGAGCGGCTGGAGGCGGAGCTTGCAACGCTGCGCTCGCAGCCCGTCGTCGATGAAAAGGCATTGCGCTACAAAATCGAGGCCGAGTTTGGGCACAAGCTGCAGACCATCGTCGGTCACATGGCGACGGATCATGAAGCCGACGTCGGAAAAGCGATCGAAGAGCGCGAGGCGGCGCGGGCCGAGTTGAGGAACCTGACCGGCAAGCTCAGCGCGATGCAGCAGAAACTCGCGGGCGAAAAACGCGAAGTGCCGGCCGTCGACGAAAAGGCGCTTCGCGACAAGATCGAGGCCGAGTGGAGCGAGAAGCTGCAGACGATCGTGAATCACATCGCGAGCGATCACGAGTCCGATATCGGCAAAGCGATCGAAGAACGCGAAGCGGCGCGCGCCGAGGCCAGAAATCTCGCGATCAAAATGAAGGCGCTGGAACAGAAGCTCGAAGGCGAACGGCAAAGCAGAGAAACGCTCGCGGAAAAGCTGCGGGCCGCAAACGAGGAGATCGTCGGGCTGCGCAGCGTTCCCGCTCCGTTGCCGCCCAGCGCGATGCCGACGGAGCCGATGCAGGCATTCCAGCTGGAGGATGAGCAGCAGGCACGGGCGGACGTCCTGCAGTTTGCCGAGCAGGCGAATGCGGTGCTGCGGCGGATCACATCGCCCGGGACGGCGCCGGTGCCGCAAGACGAGCGGAAGAAAGTACGCATTCTCTTCGTACATCACGATCCCGCACTCCGCACGCTATGGCGCGACAACCTCGCCAGGAACGGTTTCGAGGTGCAGACGGCCGTCGACGGCCTGGAAGGTCTGCGCATCGCGATGGCCGACAAGCCGGACGTCGTCATCGCGGACGCCTCGATGCCGAAGATGGACGGCCGCGAGCTGTGTCAGTTGATCAAATCGAATCAGGAGACGGCGTCCGTGAAGGTCATCCTCATGACCGGCATCTACACGACCGAGGCACCGGCGGAAACGGCGACACCCGAGTTCGAGGCCGACGAGATGCTGCGCAAGCCGGTGAAGTTCGACGCGATGAAAAACGCGCTGACATCGCTCCTGGCGGCCCGCGTCTAGCCGTACGGGTCCTCCACCGAAATCTCCATGTGCAACTCCGGCTTCGCCAGCTCCTGAAATCCGAATTGCCGATACAACGCGTGGGCATCGCGAGTCAAAAGATGCCAGCGGCGCAGACGCTGGAGATCGGGATGATCGCGGATCGCCTGCATCAATTGTTTTGAAACGCCGTGGCCGCGATACGCATCGAGTACGAAGACGTCGCCGACGTAAGCGAATACGACGCGATCGGTGACCACCCGCGCGAATCCGATCTGGCGTTCGCCGTCGTAGGCGCCGAAACAGATCGAATTCTCGATCGCTCGCTCGACCAGCTCGCGCGGGATGTTCTTCGCCCAATACGATTCTTCGCTGAGATAGCGATGAATCATCGCGACGTCGAGTCTCGACTTATCCGTACTGATCGTGTACATGGGAGGGAGTATGCCGCAGATTGTTGATGAGAAACTCCTGCAGCACGCGCACGATCATGCGCTCCAATTTCTTCGCGCTCTTCCGGAGCGTCACGTCGGCGCGCGTGCGACGCGCGATGAACTGCTCAGGATCTTTCGCGCGCCGCTTTCCGACTCCGGAGAAGACGGAAACCGCGTGCTCGATCTCCTCGCGAGTGGCGCCGAACGCGGTGTGGTCGGCAGCGCCGGCCCGCGATATTTCGGATTTGTGATCGGGGGTTCACTGCCGGTCGCGCTGGCCGCTGACTGGATCACAAGCGCGTGGGATCAGAACTCTGGCATCTTCGTGACGTCGCCGATTGTCTCGGTGCTGGAAGAAGTCTCGCGCGAATGGCTCCTCGATCTGTTCGATCTGCCGCGAACATCCAGCGTCGGATTTGTGACCGGCGGCCAGATGGCGAACTGCACGGCACTGGCCGCCGGGCGCGATGCGGTGCTGCGGCGCGCCGGCTACAACGTCGAAGATGAGGGTTTGATCGGCGCGCCTGCGGTGAACATCATCCTCAGCGCGGAAGCGCACATCACGATCTATGCCTCGCTGCGTCTCCTCGGGTTTGGTTCGAAGAGAATCCGATTGGTCGAGACGGATGAGCAGGGCCGGATGCGTTCCGATGCGCTGCGCAAAGTCATGAGCGACACGCAGGGGCCGACGATCGTCTGCGCGCAGGCGGGAAATGTGAACACCGGCTCGGTCGATCCGCTTCGCGAGATTGCGACGATCACGCGCGAACGCGGGGCATGGCTTCATGTCGACGGCGCTTTCGGATTGTGGGGACGTGCGAGCAGCGATCGCCGCGCGCTGCTCGACGGCGTGGAGCTTGCGGACTCCTGGGGGACCGACGCGCACAAATGGCTCAACGTTCCGTACGACAACGGAATCGTGATCGTTCGCGATTCGGCGGCCCATCGCGCGTCGATGACGGTTTCCGCCGAGTACCTCGAGCAGACTGCCGGCGCGGAGCGCGATTCGCTCGACTGGGTCCCGGAGTTCTCGCGCCGCGGACGCGGCATCACGGTCTACGCGGCCTTGCGTGCACTCGGCCGCAACGGAGTGGAATCGCTCGTCGACCGGCTCTGCGCGCGCGCAAGACAGATCGCCGATCTGCTGCGCGTGGAGAAAGG
>JALYZI010000039.1 GCA_030948915.1 Acidobacteriota bacterium | reverse complement strand
CAGGCGTCAGGCGTCAGGCGTCAGGCGCCAGGCATCAGGCGCTGGGCCCACCCTGACGCCTGACGCCCGAGGCCTGAGGCCTGATCAATGTTCTATCGCAAGATCCCAACCAGCGGCGAAGTAGGGGCGAATGCTGACGATGGCGGAACGCGCGAAGCTGCGAAAGCTCGTTGCTCAGCGGTAGACGAGCTCGAAGAAAACAGTCAGCTCGTGCACGACCTCGATCGCGCGTCCGTCCTGCATCAGCGGCCTGAATCGCCACTCGCGGAGCGCCTTGATCGTCGCCTCGTCGAACGCTTTTTGTTTCGCGTGCTGGAGAATATTGAGCTCCTTGATCCAGCCATCGGTGCCGATGATGTAGCGGATGACAACCGTGTCCTGAAGTCCGGCGAGCTGCTGATCTTCGGGATAGTCGGGATACACGCGCCGCAGGACGTAGAGCGGCAGCGGTGCGTCGCGCCCGAAATGCACCCGTCCGTCCTCGCTGACCGGCATCCCGCCCGCGGTCCCGTGCGGCACTCCGCCGACTCCTCCATCTCCGATGCCGCCCGGGATACCGATGGATGCCGGGTCCGCCGGCGCCGGAGCGAATATCGACGGCGCCAGATTCTGGGTGACCGTCGGAATCTTGTCGGGAACGACAGTCGGTGCGACCAGGAGATTCGGATTGAATTGCGGGACGGCGTTGAGACGCGCCGTCGTCCTCGCGGTTCGAGGCTTCGGAGCGATTGCGGCCGGCAAAGGGGGATCGAGCGACGTGACCAGCACGTAGGCGCGCATGACCCGCGGGGAATGCGTCGGCAGGGCCACCGACCAGACCGCCAGGAGTACGCCGCCGGCCACAGCTCCGGCGTGCAGCGCAATCGAGATGGGCAGCGTCTCGTACGCCACGCGCTTGCTGCGAACTTCGGGTGTGACGGTTTCGAACATCAGTGTCGAATCAGCTCAAAGTTGACGGCCAGTTCATGTACGACTTCCACCGGCTTGCCATCCTGAATCATCGGACGGAAGCGCCACTTCCTGATGGCATCGACGGTGGCCTCGTCGAACATCGAATTCTTCGCGTGATCGATGACCTGGACGTCGATGACCTGCCCTTTCTTGCCGATGATGTAACGCACGACCACTTGATCCTCGAGCTGGTCTTTCTTCGCCTTCTCGGGATAAGCCGGATACTCCTGCTCGACGACCTTCAGCGGAAGCGACTGGTTCCGTTCAATGTGCACGCGGCCGTCCTGCGGAAAGTACTGGCTCGCCACGCCGTGGAGTTTTCCGCCGATCTCGCCGGCGATTTTTCCGTCGACCGATCCGCCCGGAATGCCAGGGTCTGCCGGAGCCTCCGCCGCCGGACCGGGTGCGGGTGCGGCGACCTCGGGAGCAGGTTCCGCCAACTGCGGGATCGTGTCGGGAATCACGGTCGGCGCGACGATTTTGTCGGGCGTCGGCGGAGGAACTTCGGCGCGTTTCGGCGCGGGCTGCTGGGCGCGGGGCGGGGGTGGCGGCGGGGGTGGGTCGGGGATGACGGCCAGGCTGTACGCGCGAACGAGGCGGGGAGAATCCATCGGAAAACCGATGTTCCACAGAGCCGTCAGCCCCAGGCCGCCGAGAGCAAGAACGTGGACGGCGATTGAAAACGGCAGCGTCTCGTACAGAACGCGCTTGCTGCGAACCTCGAACGTTTCGGGCGAGACGGATTCGAACATGCGTCGGGAACATTCAATCGTAACAAACAGACACGCGCCGAACAGTTACAAGTTCGACGCGACGACAGTGAGCGCATCGGCGATTTCTTTCGGCGAGGCCTGCGGTACGGTCGCGCTGTCGAAGCGCACGAGGACCGGATCGAAAATCCCGCGTTGAAACAGCTCGGCCCGGATTGCGACGAACCGCGCGCGCAACTCCGCCGCCAGATCGCGATTCGACGGTGCGGAAGATTCGCGCATCTCCCGCGCAACGTTCCCGGCCGCCATTTTCAGATCTTCGATCGTCATCGCAATCTCCGTTGTTGTAGCTTCACACCGTGCCCGAGTTGATCATCTTCGTCGGTCTTCCCGGATCAGGCAAATCGACGTACTACTTCGCCCACTTCGCCGGGACGCACGTGCACGTCAGCAAAGACCTGATGAAGGGTGTGCGCAGCAGCGATTCGCGCCAAATCGCGATGGTCGAGGAGTCGCTCGGGTCCGGCAAGCCGGTCGTGATCGACAACACGAACCCGTCGGCGGCGATCCGCGCTCCGCTCATCGCGATCGGCAAGCGGCACGGCGCGCGCATCATCGCCTACTATTTCGATTGCAGCGTGAAGACGGCATTGATACGCAATCAACAGCGGGAAGAGGGACGCGGCCGCGTGCCGAAGGTCGCGATTTTCGTGACGAAGAAAAAGCTCCAGCCGCCGGCACCCGAGGAAGGCTTTGACGAGATCCACGTGGTGCTTTGCGAATGACGCCGGAACAACTCCTCCGCAAACTCTTTCCGCCGATGCTGGCGACCCTCGCCGATGCGCCGCCGGTTGACGACTCGAACTGGACTTACGAGATGAAATACGACGGCTTCCGCGCGCTGGTTGCGATCGTCGGCGGAGAGTTCGCGATGTGGAGTCGCAACGAGCTCGATCTCGCATCACGTTTTCCGGCGATTGCCGAGGCGGTGAGGAAGATGAAGGTGGGAGAGGTGGTGCTCGATGGTGAGATCGTCGCGCTCGATGACAAAGGCGCGCCGCGCTTTCAACTGCTGCAGCAGGGTGAGCAAAGCGAGATCATCTTCTTCTTCGACATTCTCTGGCTCGACGGAAAAGATCTGCGGCACGAGACGTACATCGACCGCCGCGCAACGCTGCAGAAAACCCTCCGCCGCCCGCCCGCCCGCGTGCGCATCGCCGAGCAGCTCGCGATGTCGGGCAAGGACGCGCTCGACCTCGCGACGAAAAACGGAGTGGAAGGGATCATCGCGAAGAAGAAGACCTCCTGCTACGAGCCGCGGCGGTCGAAAGAATGGCTGAAAGTGAAGGCGCTCAACGAGCAGGAGCTGATCATCGTCGGCTGGAATCCGAGCACGCACTCATCGAAGGAGATCGGATCGCTGCATCTGGCCGTCCGGGGAGACGACGGAGAGCTGCATTACGCGGGAAAAGTCGGAACGGGCTTCTCCGCGAAGCTGCGCGTCTGGTTCAAAGACGAGCTCGCGAAGGATGTCGTGCCGACGAACATGGTCAAAGATGCGCCGCGAGTGAAAGTCGCGACGTGGGTGCGTCCCCGCTTCGTCGCGCAGGTCGCATTCACCGAATGGACCGGCGATGGCCGCCTCCGCCATCCCTCCTTCCTCGGTTTGCGAGAAGATAAGGCTCCGGAGGAAGTGGTGAGGGAAAAACCAATTAAGGCGTCAGGC
>JALYZI010000035.1 GCA_030948915.1 Acidobacteriota bacterium | reverse complement strand
CTTCTTCGCCGCGCGGCGGCGCCGTCACGGAGCGCGTGCGGAGGTCCCACACCACGCGGTTGACGCCCGGCTCTTTGGTGCCGTCCATGTCGCGAACGACTTTGCCTGTGCTGTCGCTGATGGTGATGCGGACGCGATCTTTGTCGTCCGGCTTTGCCTTCAGGTAGTAGTTGATGATTGCGCCGTTAGGCGGATTCGGCCCGAAAAACACCCTCTGCCCGGGATTGGCACCGCGATTCGCGATCCGCCATTCGGTCGCCGGCCGGATGTCGAAGACATGCAGATCCTCTGCGGCGATCGCGTCGCTCCATTGTTCGAACGGTGCGATGTCGTCGAAGATCCAGATCGAACGTCCGTGGGTGCCGAGGATCAGATCGTTCTCGCGAGGATGGATGGCGATGTCGTCGATCGGCACGGTCGGCAGATTCAATTTCAGCTTCGACCAGTGCGCGCCCTGATCGTTCGACATGAACAACGCGCGCTCCGTGCCCGCGAACAGGAGCTTCGGATTGCGATAGTGCTCGCGGATGACGTGCAGCGTTCCGTCGGAATCGGCGATGCCGGTGCGGATCGGCTTCCACGTCTCGCCGTAATCGCTGGTCATGAACGCGTAGACGTTGAAATCGTTGCTGCGATGTCCGTCGAACGTCAGGTACGCGGTGCCTTCGTTGTGTCGCGACGCGATGATCCGGCTGACGTACGTTCCCTTCGGAACACCTTTCACTTTGTCTGCGACGTTTTTCCACGTCGTGCCGCCGTCGCGTGAGACCTGGATATTGCCGTCGTCCGTACCGACCCACAGCAGATCTTTGTTCATCGGCGATTCGCT
This sequence comes from Acidobacteriota bacterium, assembly GCA_030948915.1. GTDB lineage: Bacteria > Acidobacteriota > Thermoanaerobaculia > Gp7-AA8 > Gp7-AA8 > Gp7-AA10. The sequence continues at coordinate 3,259 of JALYZI010000035.1, read as the reverse complement.
GACGGTGGTGGCCGCCGGCCACGCCTGCACGCCGTCGTGGCGCGAGAGCGTGAATTTGTCGGGGACCTTGCCCATGATCGGCAGCTTGTCGCGCTCCTGGCCGTTAGTCAGGTCGTTGCCGAGGCGCGTCCAGTTGTCGCCGCGGTCGGTGGATTTGAAGAGATAGTTGCCGCCGTAGTACAGCGTGTGCGGATCGAACGCCGAGATGACGAGCGGCGAGTTCCACTGGAAGCGATAGCGCTCGCCCTCCGGCGCCGGCGGACGGATGCTGCGCGACTCGTGCGTTCGGAGATCACGGCGCTGAATGTTTCCGTCCTGCGATTCGGAGTAGACGATCATCGGATCCGCCGGATCGATCAGGGCGTAGAAGCCGTCGCCGCCGCTGGTGGTCACCCAGTCCGAATTCGCGATTCCATGCGTGTCCATCGTCGCGCTCGGACCGCACCAGGCGTTGTTGTCCTGCAGTCCGCCGCAGATGTGATACGGCCTGGCCATGTCGACGCCGATTTCGTAGAACTGTCCGAGAGGGATGTTGTTGACGAAATCCCAGGTGCGGCCGCGATCGTGGCTGATGTAGATGCCGCCGTCGCTTCCCGTGATCATGTGATTCGAATCGCGCGGATCGATCCACGTGGCGTGATAGTCGCCATGGATCCGTTGAATCAGATTCGATCGGAACGTCTTGCCGCCGTCTTCCGAGTAATACATCTGCGCGCCGTGGACCCACAGCCGCTGATCGTTGTTCGGATCGACGCGGATCTGACTGTAGTAACTGCCGCGCGGATTGGTGTCCGACATCTTCGTCCACGTCTCGCCTTTGTCATCGCTGCGGAAAATGCCGCCCTGCGCGTGCTCGACGAGGGCGTAGACGACGTTGGGATCGCGGCGATAAAAAGCGAGGCCGATGCGGCCGATCTCCGTGATCGATTCGGGATCAGGCTTCGTTGCTGATGCTGCCGGAGCTGGAGCATTCGGATCCCACGGCAGCCCTTTCTCGAGTTTCTTCCACGTGGCGCCGCCATCGGTGGTCTTGTACAAACCGCTACCCGGTCCGCTGCCTGTGAATCCGAAAACCGTGCGCCGGCGCTGATAGGCAGCGGCGATCAGAGTGCCGGAGCTGCTCGGATCCATCGCGATGTCGTTGACGCCGGTGTCCTCGTTGACGAAGAGAACGTTCTTCCACGTCGCGCCGCCGTCGGTCGTCTTGTAGACGCCGCGATCTTTCGATGGTCCCCACAGATTGCCGGCGGCAGCGACATAGACCGTGTTCGGATCGGTCGGACTGATGACGATGCGTCCGATGTGCCGCGTCTCATCGAGTCCGACATGCTGCCACGTCTTGCCGCCGTCGAGCGATTTGTAGACGCCGTTGCCCCACGACGAGCTCTGTCGATTGTTCGATTCGCCGCTGCCGACCCACACGACCGACGGATCGGACTGCGAGACTGCGATGTCGCCGATCGTCGATGTCGGCTGATCGTCGAACACCGGATCCCACGTCGTCCCGCCGTTCGTCGATTTCAGAACGCCGCCCGATGCCGTGCCGACGTAGATGATGTCGGGATTGCTCTCGACGACCGCGAAGGCGTCGATGCGTCCGCCCATGACCGCCGGTCCGATCTCGCGGAACTTCAGCGGCTTGAACGTCGTGTTGATGTCAGTCGGCGCAGCGGCGACGGTCGCGGCGAGAACAATCGCGAAGAAAATCGGCACGGAACTCCTCCTAGAAAGTGCTGAGTGCTGAGGGGGGTGGACTCAGCACTCAGCACTCAGCACTCAGCACTCAAGCAGTGCGACACTACTGCTCGTGGGGTGTCCGGGGCAAGATGAAGGTCGCCAGGTACGGCATCGGAGGCGACCAGGAGCGAACGACGAGACTCCACGCCGTGTTCTCAGCATCGATCCCGGCGGGAATCGAAAACTCGAAGGGAAGAGTCAGTCCCTTCTCGCCGTGGGTTGGATGCGCAATCGCGTCCGATATCCAGGTGGGCGATGACCTGCGCCTGCTGGGGCGGCCAACCTGGAGCCGCAGTTTGAAACGGGAAGTCCGTTCGTTGTTCAACTTTGTTTCGATCTTCCCGCGAAAGACCTGTCCCGGCTGCGGAAACCCGTCGACGACGAGAGTGGAATCGCCGACGGTTTTTCGCTCGATCGTTGCAAAGATCCCGATCAGCACGATCGCGATCACGACGGCCACATTGAGCCAGAACTTCTCACGCGCCAGGACGCCGGTGTCGGGAAATGCCCATGTGAGAGCCGCCCACCCGGCGGCCAGCGCCCAGAAACAACCGGGTTGCAGCTCCTCCTGCTTGACGCGCAATTACTGTTTCGCCACTACGCCGATGTTGGCGATGGTCGCACCCTTCGTCATCGTCGGGACTGCGCAAACGTAGAGCACGATCCCCGACGCGGTTGCGCGCGCGTCGAAGAGCGGCCGGCCGAGGTAGTCGGTGACGTAGCCGATTTTCATTCCTTGTTGCACGTAGCTGCCGCGCTTGACGAGCGGATAGAAGATTCCGTTCTGATCGCTGGCGACTGTTTCGACTTTCTCGATCCACACGGGACTTGCAACCGGCACAGCGGCGCCGGGCAACATTTTCAGATAGCGCATCACGTTGAAGCATCCGTTCGCCAGCACTTCGATGTCGTCGGTGTCCGTGGTTCCGGCATATCCCGCTTCGACGGTGATGGAGGGCTTGCCTCGCAAGGCGGCGGTGTTGTCGAGATACCGCGAGGCAGCAGGATCCTTCGGGCGATCGGTGGAGATGATGATGTGATCGAGGCCGAACGCGAGGACCATCTCGCGCGAGATCCTGTCCTGCTCGGCATTGTCGTGCGGTGACCAGTAGCTATACGGCCGCAGGCTCTCATCGAGATCGCCGCCGTGCAGATCGATCAGGTAATTGCTGCGGTCGACGACTTCCTTCGTCATCATGAACAGCGCGCGCTCGGTCTGCGTGCCATTCATGTTGCCGGGGTAGAAGCGATTCATGCTCTTGTTGTCGACCGGATTCACGTGCGGGACTTTTTTCTCGAACGAGTTGATGTTCAGGAGCGGGACGACGATCACCGTTCCCGATAACGCCGCCGGGTCGATCCGGTCGATGACTTTCTCGAGCGCGATGATCGACGCGTACTCCGTTCCGTGCGCGCCGGAGACCAGCGCGAGCACCGGCCCTGGTTTCGCGCCGCTGGCGACGAACACCGGAATGTTCAGCGCGGCATCAACCCCGGCGGGAACTTCGATCGTGCCGTAGGC
>JALYZI010000009.1 GCA_030948915.1 Acidobacteriota bacterium | reverse complement strand
AGGCCCGAAGCGACAACGCCGAACGTCACGACTGTCGTACCGGTGATCAGCGGAAGCGCGTCCGCCGGCAGCGCACCGTCGTACAAGACATCGATCGGCCTGGCTGCACAGTCTTCGCAGGTGATCTTCAACGCGACTTTCTATCCATCCGGCGCCGGCGCGGCGCTTGTCCGCTCCGTCACCGTGAATGCCGGTCAGACGACGGTCTTCAACGACGTGATGAAAGATCTGTTCGCGGTCGCGACGCCATCGGATGGCAATCTGTTCCTCGTCGCTCCGCCGAATGGAAAAGTATTCGCCGTGCTGCAGAGCACATCGCCGTCGGGAACGACGTCGCCGGCCAGCGCGATACCGCTGCCGACGACATTCTCTGAAGCGCTCACCAGCGCGGCCTCATCGGCCCAGCGGCCGTTGTTCCTCGATGGCCTCGAGCAATCGGTCGACGCGTCGCGCGGCACGCGGTGGATTCTTCTTCTCAACGAAGTCGGCAACGCATCGGGATTCGTCAACGTGCGTTTGTATGAGGCCGGCAATCGCAGCCGTCCGATCGCGGAGAAGGATTTCACGATCGCGCCGAACCAGCAGCTCAAACTCGACACTGTCTTCGGCAACCTCGGCCTCGACTCCGCCGATCGACGCAAAGATCGGACGAACGTGGAGCTGGTCGTGACTGCGACGGCAGGAGCGGCGCGCGTGGCCGCGTCGGCAGTTTCAATCGACAATCAAACCGGCAATACCAGGATGGTCGGTCTGGCGCCGGTCGTCGGCTCGGGAAATCCCAATGTCACCTTCGCCGCGCCGGTCGTAAACGAGCAACCGCCCGCCGCGCCTACCCGTCGCCGCGGCGTGCACCACTAATGCCGTTTCCGACCGAAACGCCGGTTCCAGTCGATCCGAAGAAGGATCTGGTCACCGGCGATCTGCGCCTGCTTGGTTACAAGTGGGTCGCAATCAGTTTCGTAGTCGCCATGCCGATCGTCATCGCGTTCCACAAGCCGGCCAATTTCCTCCGCGAATACCGCGACATGATGCTGATGGTGATGCCGTGGCCGCTTTTGACGCTGGCTGCGCTCTATTTCTTCCGGCGCCGATACCTCGCCGGCTTGTCGCTGCGGGGGAAAGCGCATATCGGAGTCGTGAAGAAGGTCAGGCGATCGAAAGCTTTCAGAATGAGGGATGCCGGAACGCAGACCGCGCAGGTGGCCGTTACCATCGATGGTCAGCTGCGTCTGGTGCGAGTCGACGCCGGCTGGGGGAGGTTGAAGGCGGACTCGAAAGTCGAGTTGCTCGTGGATCCGAAGCGATGGCGGAAGCCCCTGTTCATTCGGGCTCTATGATCGGGTGCGTCACTGATGTGGCGCCGGCGGCGGCTCCGGCTGCACGGGCTCGAGTCTTATCCCCGTTATCCGGTCGGAGCTGTTGAACGCGACATGAATCAAAACCGATGCGCGCTCGTATGCCGCGATCAGGTCGATGGTTCGGAACGGTTCCTCCGTCATCTGATGGACCTCTTTGATGGAACGGAACTTTCCGTATGAATTCTTGATTTGCACTTGCAGCTTTTCGAGTTTTGACGGAGACAGCTGCATTTGCAGATTTTTTTCGAAGTGTCTGGTCGCCGCCTCGAAATCACCCGCGTTGACATTCCTTAACCAATCGCGCGCGGCTGCTTCGAGAACAGGTTCCACCGGTTCAGCCGCGATCGGATCGAGGTAGAGCGCTCCAATGCGGTCTTCAGAATCGAACGCTACGCGAAAGGAGGCCAGAGACTTCTCGTACCTGCACACGATTTCAACGACGCGGAATCCGCCTTCTCTCCGCTGACGCACCAGGATGATCGACTGGAAGCGACCGAGATTGCTATCGGACTGCTGCTTGAGATCGGCGAGGACTGCCGGCGTGACGGCGGCGCGCATCGTTTCATTGAAGTCCTTCGAAACCATGTCGAACTTCCTGCTGTTGAAGTTCGCCACGAACTCGCGCGCTCTCGACTCCAGCGGACTGCGAAGGACGACGCGTGGCTGCGGACCGACTTGCAGCAGCATGCTGAAAAGCAGGCAGGCGATCGTCATGTTCTTGCCTCCACGGGACGGCAAGCGTACATGGAGCCGCCCCCAAACGGTCAGATTCGAAAAGGAGGACTCTATGCAATCGAACCAACTCGTTGTGAGTCTGATGATCCTCTCCGCCGGTGTGACAACGAACGTCCTGTCCGCCACCAAAGTCGCGAATGGCGCCCGTTAAGTAGCGCTACGACGTCGTATCTCGACCGGTGATCAGCCGCGCGCCGCGCTGAAACGTGACGTACGCCCACGCCCACTGCAGCATCACGAGCAGCCGGTTGCGAAAACCGATCAGGAAAAAGAGGTGGATCGCGAGCCACGCGAACCACGCCAGGAATCCGCCCATGTGAAGGCGTCCGAGGTCGGCGACGCCTCTGGCGCGACCGATTGTCGCGAGTGAGCCTTTGTCCCAGTAGTGAAACGGGCGGAGCGGCTGACCGCCGAGCGCGCGCTCGATGTTGCGCGCTGCATGCTGCCCCTCCTGGATTGCGGCCGGCGCGACGCCGGGCACGTTCTCCACTGCCGCCAGATCGCCGATGACGAAGACCTCCGGGTGACCAGGCAGCGTCAGATCGTGAGTCACGAGGACACGGCCGGCGCGATCGAGCGGAGCGCCGAGTGTGCGAGCGAGGGGCGAGGCCTGAACGCCGGCCGCCCAGAGTACGGTCCGCGTTTCGATTCTCATCTCTCCAACGTGCACGCTGTGATCATCAACCGCTGTGACGAGGTCCTTCGTCATGACCTCGACATGCAGCCCCCGCAACTGCTCCTCGGCCTTCTTCGAGAGGTCGGGGGGATAGGAAGGCAGCACGCGATCGTTCGCCTCGATGAGAATCACGCGCGCGCTGGAGGAATTGATTCTTCGAAAATCGCGAATCATCGTCTGCCGCGCGATTTCCGAAAGCGCGCCGGCGAGCTCCACGCCGGTCGGACCTCCGCCGACGATCACGAACGTCAGCCACGCTTTTTGTTTGTCAGGGTCAGTCTCGCGCTCGGCAGCCTCGAACGCCAGTAGCACGCGGCGGCGGATCTCGAGCGCATCCTCGATGGTCTTGAGTCCCGGCGCATCGCGCGCCCATTCGGGATGTTTGAAATACGAATGGGTCGCACCGGTGGCGATGATGAGATAGTCGTACGCGACCTCACCATCGGCGAGCTTGATGACACGGTGATCGACGTCGACCGCCGTTGCGTCGCCGAGAATGACATTCGCGTTCTTCTGTCTCTTCACGATCGACCGGATCGGATAGGCGATGTCGCTCGGATTGAGCGCGGCCGTCGCGACTTGATAGAGCAGCGGCTGGAAGAGATGGAAGTTGCGGCGGTCGATGATCGTGATCTGCGCAGGCGCGTGCTTGAGCGCTCTTGCGGCGTAAAGGCCTCCGAAGCCGCCGCCGAGGATTACGACGCGAGGCTGGTCCGTCACTTCTTCACGAACTCCTCGCCGAACACTGTCATCGACTTCACGCCGCCGTCTGCGCCGAGCTGAAATTGCACCTGCTCATCGACGTCGTCCGCCTCTGAAATCGCTGAGAACGTGTCGAAGTGATAGTGGACGAGCGGAATCGACATGCGACTCCATCGCAGAACGAGCGCGCCATTTTCGAGCGCCACGATCGCATCGCCGTAGGCTTCATCGTGATACGTGCCGGCGTAGCTCGCGAGGTCATGCGACGGTTTCGTGTTCGCGACGCGTTTCGTCTCGAGCTCTTTCTTCGCCTTCTCTTCAGCCTCAACGGCGCGTTTTTCGACACCGAGGTAGACCGTGTTCCAGTCGCGCGACGGCGTGGCCTGCAGGAGTGCGTCAAGAATCGAATTGCGCAGCGCGATGATGCTGAATCCGCGTCCCATGTTCGTCATCACGACGAGTCCGGCGTGACGATCGGGGAGCAGCGCGACCTGCGTGCGGAATCCGTTGAGCGCTCCGCCGTGCGAGACCAGCAATTCTCCGCGATAGTCCTGAACGTTCCACCCCATCGCGTACGACTGCACGTGGATGAACGGATTCGTCTCGCGCGCCTGCTTGTCGAGGCGCATCGGCGTCTGGGGCGTCTTCGTTTCGTTCAGCGCGTCTTCGGAGACGAGCCGCTTTCCGTCGATGACTCCATCCGCGAGTTGAAAGCGCAGCCACTGCGCCATGTCGCGCGCGGAGGACTTGATCGCCCCCGCCGGTCCGATGTTGCTGTCGTCGATCGGCGGTTGCACGCTGATGGTCTCGTGCGCATAGCGATGACCGATCGCGTGGTCCGATGCCGGCCAATCGGCGAATGCGGTGCGCGTGTGCGTCATTCCGAGGGGTTGGAAGATGCGCGCGCGAACGAAGTCGTCCCACGGCATCTTCGACGCCGATGCCACCACGTCGCCGGCAGCCATGAACATGATGTTGTTGTACTGATACGTCGTGCGGATCGGTTTCGTCAGCTTCACGCCGGCGATTCGGTGGAGGATGTCGTCGCGCGACCACGGCGAGTTGTCCCACAGCTCATCGTGCCGCGCGAGGCCGGTGCGATGCGAAACGATGTCGCGCAGCGTCACGAGGGAATCCGCGCAGGGATCGGCGAGATGAAAGTAGTCAAGATGTTTACGAACTGGATCGTCCCAGTCGATCTTCTTTTCATCGACCAATATCGCCATCGCAGTCGTCGTGAAGGCCTTCGTCGTCGAGCCGATTTCAAACAGCGTGTCGGCGGTCACCGGTTCGTTCTTTCCGAATTCCTTCACGCCGAAACCCTTCGCGTAGATGACGCGGTCGTTCTGCACGATCGCCACCGTCATGCCCGGCAGGCGCCAGGTCGCCATCGTGTCAGACGCCAGTTTGTCGAACGGTTGCTGGCCCAGGGCAGGAACTGCGATGAAAAGTACGAACAGAAATCGACGCATGGTGGCATTCTAGACAAATGCGGCGCCTCGCTCCGGTCGCGTTTCTGCTCATCATCGCGTGCAGCGCGACGTTGTACGTGCGGCAGGTATCCGACACGCTCTACTTCGGCACGGAGAAACCCGATCACACTGTCGTCACCGATGCGGAGTGGCAGCAATTTCTGCACGACGTCGTCACGCCGCGCTTTCCCGGCTTCACGCATTGGGAAGCGCACGGCTCGTGGAAGAACAAAGCGGAAGAGACCCACGTGCTGGTGATCATTCATCCGAACGGAGGGTCGGCCGCTATCGCGCAGATCATCGATCAATACAAGCGGCGCTTCTCGCAGGAGGCCGTCTTTCAGGTGCGCTCGGTAGTTTCTCTGCCGGTGAAGTAGCGCCGCGCAAAGTAAAAAATCGTCCCGGCCGCCATCACGTAAAGCCCTCCGACCCTCAGCCGCTTTTCCGGCGAGAAGACCACGTACGACCACAGTCCGAGCGCGACGATCGCGGGCAGGGGATAGAGCCACATGCGGAATGGCCGTCGCATCTCCGGACGGAGCTGGCGCAGAATCACGGCGCCGGCAATCTGCGCCATGAACGGAATAATCGCGCGGATTGACAGAATCGCCTGCAGCACATGTTTCAAATTGAACTGACAGAAGATCGCCGCCACCGTTCCGAGAAAAATCGTCGCGACATACGGATGGGCCTCGGTCGCATGCAGACGCGCGAAGATGCGAAAGAAGTTTCCGTCGCGCGCCGCGGCGTAGAGGATCCGCGAATAGCCGAGCATCAGCGAGAAGATCGACGCAAACGCCGTCCACAGAATCAGTACCGAGATGACCTGCGCGGCCCGATTGCCAAGGAGAAACGCGAGGTAATCGCTGACAATCGATGTTGACGTCATCGCCTGCCGCATCGGCAAGACCGAGATCAGGCAGGCGTTCATGATCAGATAGATCGCGCCGATCGCGAGGATCGAAATCACGATCACGCGCGGAATCGTGCGCTCCGGATCGCGAACTTCGTCGCCGAGGTAGCAGATGTTGTAGTAGCCGAGGTAGTCGTAGACGGAGTAAATGAGCGCGACGCCGAGACCGGCGTATCCGAGTCCGGAGTCGAGGCGCGGAGCCTGCCAGAATGCGAACGCGCTCAATTTGAGATGCGGCAGGCCGACGCCGATGACGATCGCGAGCGTCGCCAGAACGCCGATCCACAGCAGGACCGAAAATTTTCCAACGGCTTCGATTCGGCGGAGCAACAGCAGCGTCGTGATGATGCAAATGATTGTTGCCGCCAACGCGATGTGATTCTTCGCTGCCGGCGCGAGGACGGTGAGGTAGTTCGCGAAGCCGATGCAGCCCGACGCCATCGAAAGCGGCGCCGAGAAGAGAATCTGAAATAGAAAAAGGAACGAGATCAGGCGACCGGCTTTGCCGTACGCCTCGCGCAGAAAAACATACGAGCCGCCCGAGGCCGGCAACTCCGCGGCGAGCTCGGCCGTGACGAGGCCGTCCGAAATCGCGAGCAGGCCGCCGAGGATCCAGGCGAGCATTCCCCGCCCGCCGCCCATCGCCATGAGAATGAAGGGGATGGTGATGAACGGGCCGATGCCCACCATGTCGATCATGTTCAGCGCGATTCCGCGCCAGAGACCGATATCCCTGCGAAGTTCGCTCATTGGTGGCCGGTGGCCGGTGGCCGGTCCCTAGATTATGATCGCGCGCCATGCGCAGAACACACATTCTCTTCGCAATCCTCTTCGCAGTTGCTTGCAGCACAACCACCGGCAACCGGCCGGCCACCGAGCCCGCATCGAAGCCGCCGCTCTTCGGCCCACATGGCTTCGATCTGACAGGAATGGATCACGCGGTCAACGCGTGCGACGACTTCTATCGCTTCGCGGTCGGCAAATGGCGCGAGACGCATCCGCTGCCGGCGCAGTATTCGCGCTTCGGAAGATTTGAAGAAGTGGCCGACCGCAATCGCGACGTGCTGCATGCGATCCTCGAGGAGGATGCCGCTTCGGCAGCGACCGCGCCGAGCGGAAGCGCACAGCAGAAGATCGGCGATTTCTACGCCGCATGCATGAACGAGACGGCCATCGACGCCGCCGGCATGACTCCGATCCAGCCGGAGCTCGATCGCATCAACGCTATCAACGACCGCAATGCGCTGCTGGCGGAAGTGACGCGCCTGCACGACATGGGCTTCGCGCCCCTCTTCCGCGTCGGCGGTCAGAACGATTTCAAGAACAGCAAGATGATCATCGCGTCGGTCGGAACCGGTCAGCTCGGACTGCCGGACCGCGATTACTACCTTCGCGACGACGAGCGGTTCAAAAACACGCGTAGTCAATATATTGACCATGTGACCAGTATGCTCACTCTGGCCGGCCAGGACGCCGCGCAAGCGCGCTCCAGCGCCGAGCGCATCCTGCAGCTCGAGACCAGTCTCGCGCAGGCGGAGATGTCGCGCGTCGAGATGCGGATCCCGGAGAATCGCTACCACATGATGCCGGTCTCGCAGCTCGCCTCGATGGCTCCGGCGGTCGATTGGAACGCCTACCTCAACTCCCTCGGCGTGAATCAGTCGACGGTCAACGTCACCGAACCGAAGTACATCGAGGCCGTCAATCGTCTGCTCAGCGACGTGCCGCTCGACGATTGGAAGACGCTCCTGCGTTGGGACGTGATCAACTCCTCAGCGCCGGCGCTGTCGCGTCCGTTCGAAGAGGAAGAATTCAATTTCAACGGGCGTGTGCTCTCCGGCCAGCAACAACAGCAGGAGCGATGGAAGCGCTGCGTCCGTGCCACCGACGCCAGCCTCGGTCAGTTGTTAGGCCAGGAGTACGTCCGGCGCAATTTCACGCCCGAGGCCAAGGCGAAGATGAATCAGCTGATCGATAACCTCGTCGCCGCGCTGCATGAAGACATCCCGACGCTTTCCTGGATGAGCGCCCAGACGCAGCAGGCCGCGCTCACGAAGCTCGCCGCGTTCTCGCGCAAGATCGGCTATCCCGACAAATGGCGCGACTACTCCGCGCTGCATGTCGCGCGCGATTCCTATTTCCAGGATGTTCTGGCGTCGCGCCGGTTCGCGTATCACTACAACCTCGCGCGCATCGGAAAGGCCGACGATCCCAACGAGTGGAGCGGATTCACGCCGCCGACCGTGAACGCCAGCTACAACCCGCCGCGCAACGACATCACGTTCCCGGCCGGCATTCTGCAGCCTCCCTTCTACGATCCGAATGCCGACGATGCGTACAACTACGGCGGCATCGGCGTCGTCATCGGCCACGAGATGACGCACGGCTTCGACGATCAGGGCGCGAAGTACGACGCGGAAGGCAATCTGCGCAACTGGTGGACGGACGAGGATCTCAAGAATTTCCAGGCACGGACGAACTGCATTTCCACCGAATACAGCGAATTCAACGTCGCGCCGGCAATCAACATCAACGGCAAGCTCGTCTCCGGCGAAGCAACCGCGGACCTTGGCGGCGCGACGATCGCGCTGCGCGCGTACGAGAAGTCGCTGCAGGGAAAGAAGCGCGAGGTCGTCGACGGCTTCACTCCCGAGCAGCGCTTCTTCCTCGGATTCGCGCAGGTGTGGGGCGAGAACATGGCGGCTCAGGAAGCGACGCGGCGCGCGCTGACCGATCCGCACGCGCAGGGTCCGTTCCGCGTGAACGGAACGGTGCAGAACATGCCCGAGTTCCACAAGGCGTTCAACTGCACGGAGAGCTCGAAAATGGTGCGGGAGGCGGCGCGGCGCTGCGCGATCTGGTGATTCGTTAGCCGTATGCTTCGCTGCCGTTCGGCCAACGGCCAACGGCCAACGGCCAACGGCTAACGGCTAACGGCTAACGGCTAACGCCGCCGTTATACTCGCCCGCGTGAATCCGGGCCTGATCTGGGTCGATGAATCGTCGGCGGCGGATGCGATCCAGAATCGCGTGGCTGCCGGCGAGATCACCGCCGATGAAGCGGCGAACCTTCGCAAGTTCGCCGATGACGGCTACTGCATTCTCACGATCGACTTCAGCGCTCGAGACGCGGCGCAATTCGATCGCGAAGTCGACCGGCTATGGCGCGAGAAGCCGCCTGACATTGCATTTGCCTACGATTCGCCGCCGCTTCGATTCTCGGTGGCCGACGAAGCGCGACAGCGGCGGCCGCGCTATCGCATCCACGACCTGCATTCGCGCTTCGAGCTCGCGAAGCGTCTCTATCTGCATCCGCTGCTGCACCGGTACGCGTCGCTGATTCTCGGCGAGCGTGCGGTCGCCACGCAGTCGCTCTATTTTGAATTTGGAAGCCAGCAGGTGCTGCATCGCGATTCCATCGTGGTGCCGACCCCGAAGTTCGGACAGCTTGTCGCGGCCTGGATCGCGCTCGAGGACATCGATCCGCAATCGGGTGCTCTGGCGTATGTCCCCGGATCGCAGAAGATTCCGTTCTACGAGTTCGCGCCGGGAGAGTACATGTTCGACGGCCGCCGCATGGGCGATCGGGAGGCGACTGCCGCGATGGCGTTCCATGACGAGGAATGCAAGCGTCGCGGGCTCGAGCCGAAGCTCTTTCTCGCGCGGCGCGGCCAGGTTCTCTTCTGGCATTCGGCGCTGCTGCACGGAGGCGGTCCGGTTGGCGATGAACACCTCACGCGCAAGAGCTTTGTCGTCCACTATTCGGCGCTTTCGCATCAGTCGACGCGCGAAACGGCCGTCGCCGAGGAGGGTGGAGAGAGCGTGTGGACGACGTCGGAGGTGATGTCGCGCGACGGCGCACTCGGCTTCGCGAATCCGCTCGATGGAAAGTTTGCGTACCGCCGATGACGAAACAATATCCGCTCGAACCTGATGCTGCCGAGATGCGGCGCCTCCTCGATGAGGCGTCGCGGCGCGTCATCGCGCACATCGAGTCGCTGCCGGTGCAGCCGGCCCGAAATGTCGATGACGCGAAGGAATTCGCGCGCGGACTCATCGAGCCGTTGCCGCGAAAAGGGGAGTCGTTCGAGAAACTGCTCGACTTTCTATTCCACGAGGCGATTCCGCGGTCATTCAACACTGCGGCGCCCGGCTATCTGGCATTCATTCCGGGCGGCGGGCTGTTTCAGGCGGCCGTCGCCGATCTGATCGCCACAGCGACCAATCGCTACGTCGGCGTCTTCGCGGCGGCACCGGCGCTCGCGCAGCTCGAGGCGAATGTCGTCCGCTGGTTCTGCGAGATCGTCGGCTACGGAAAGAAGAGCGGCGGCGTGCTGACCACCGGCGGATCGATGGCGAACTTCATCGCCATGGTCGCCGCGCGCAAGGCGCAGCTCGGCGACGATCTCACACACGCCACGCTCTACGCCGGCGATCAGATCCATCATGCATTTCAGAAAGCGGCGCATCTGGCGGGCTTTCCACTGGCGAACATTCGCGAAATTGAAAGCGATGAAAAATTCCGCGTACGTGTCGACGCGATGGAAGAGGCCATCGCGCGCGATCGCGCCGAAGGCTTCACGCCGTTTTTCATCGCGGGAAGCGCGGGGACGGTCGGCACCGGAGCAGTCGATGACCTCGATGCTCTGGCGCGACTGGCCGAGCGCGAGAACATGTGGTTCCACGTCGACGGCGCGTACGGCGCATTCTTCGTCCTGACCGAGCGCGGTCGCGCCGCGATGCGAGGCATGCAGCGCGCCGATTCGATCGTGCTCGATCCGCACAAGACACTCTTTCAGCCGTACGGCGTCGGCGCGCTGGTCGTGAAGAACGCTGCCCAGCTCCGTGAGGCGCACTCGATGCACGCCAGCTATCTGCCGCTGTTTCAGGAGGAGGAAGACTTCGTCGACTTCTGCGAAGTCTCGCCGGAGCTGTCGCGCGACTTTCGCGGGCTGCGCGTGTGGCTTCCGCTCAAGATGTTCGGCATCGAGCCATTTCGTCAACTACTTGACGAAAAACTCGACCTGACACGCTGGATCACCGAGGAGCTCCGGAAAATCAAGGGCATCGAGATCGTGGCCGAGCCGCAGTTGTCGATCGTCGCGTTCCGCCTGCTCCGGCCTAACGCGATCCCGAACGAGCTCAATCACAAGCTGATCGAGAGGATCAACCAGCGCAAACGCGTCATGATGACCGGCACGACCATCGGGACCGATTTCATCATCCGGATCTGTGTGGTCTCCCACCGCACACACATGGACCGGATGCAGATGTGTCTTGAAGACATCCGTGCTTCGGTGGCAGAGTTGTCGTAATGGGCGAACGCACCGACAACGGCCCGGTCCTCGGTTCCGGATGGATGCAGACCTTTTCCCTGTTCATCCTCATCGTCGGCAGCGTCGCGCTCTTTGCGACGTTCAAGGATTCGGACCTCCGTCAATATCGTCAGATCGGGTTTATCGCATTTGCTGTCGGACTTCTTCCGGCCGCGTTTGTTGCTTATCGTTTCTGGCGGCTCCGGCAGGTGCTCGGCATAGCGGACTTGAAGTTTGATGACCGCGTCCCCCTCGGATTCAGCGGCACTGCGACCTATTTTCGACCGAAGCGCGGCGCGGAGGTGCGGTCAGTCGAAGTCCGGCTGCAGTGCGAAGAAGAGATCGTGCGCGGCGGCGGGAAAAACAAAACGCGCGTGACCAAAATCGTTCACGACGAGGTGCTCACGGCGACGGTCACGCCGATGATGGAGCGGCTCGAAGTCCGCATTCCGGTGCGCATTCCAGCGTCCGGCCCGGCGTCGTTCTATTGCTCGACGGCGGAGACCAAATGGTGGATCCGGCTGCGGCTGAAGATGAGCGGCTGTCCGAACACGGCCTCTTCGTTCCAGATCGAAGTCGTGCCGGGACTCGCGCACCTATGACCATTCGCATCGAGCTCGAAGGCGATTCCGTGGTCAACGGCGACAGCCTTCGCGGCCGCGCGGAATGGGTCTCCAGTGGCAAGGAGCCGCGCAACATCGAAGTCGTCTGCCGCTGGCGGATTGCCGGCAGGGCAAACAAGCTGGAGCAAGTCATCGAGACGAAGAGCGAAGACAACATCGCGGGGCGAAACCAGATCACCATTCCGTTCGAGTTCCCGATCTCGATTGCCGGACCGCTGAGTTACGAAGGAAAGCAGTTCAGCATCGTCTGGGAAATCGTCGCAACCGTCGATCTTCCTTTCGCGTTTGACGAGGAGGAGACGAAGACCTTCACCGTTCGGCCGCGGCCGTACGATGCCGAGGAGTTCGCGCGGCTCGAGGATGCCGAGGACGGCGAGGAGGAGGATGAGGGTGATGATGAGCAGGACGACTCGCTGACGCCGGGCAATGAATGAAGAATTTCGAATTTCGAATTAAGAATTCAGAAAAAGAGCCCAATTCTCAATTCTTCATTTGAAATTCGAAATTCTTAATTCTGAGTTTGTGGATCGTGCCGCGACCCTCTCAGCTCCTCTTCCTTCAGCTCCAAATCCTCGCGCTGCTTGCCATCGCCCATCTCGCCCTCATACACTGCCTTCGCCAGATCGCGCGTCAGGTGTGAGTACACGCGATGGTCGATGATCATGTTCGGCCCGAAGTCGCACAGGTCGAGGCACGACGTCGTGCAGACGCGGGCGATGCGCTTGCGGCCTAATGATTTATTGAGCGCCTTGAGGTCCTCGCGGATGACTTCACCGCGCTCTTCGCCGCGATCGGGATTGTTGCAGCGCCCGCCGGTGCAGACGAAGAAGAGTTTCTCGCGAGGGTATCGCATCGTTAAGCGGGCGCCACGAACTTCTTGCCGGCGTCCAGCAGATTCTTCAAGTCCTTGGGCGAGCAGGCCTCGGCATACACGCGCGCGACCGGCTCGGTGCCCGACAGCCGGAACAGCAGCCACGTCTGATCGTCGAAGATCAGCTTCACGCCGTCAATCGTATTCACGGTGCGCACTTTCAGACCATCGAGCTGCGACGGCGGATTCGCGAGCTTCGAGGCCAGCGTCTCCTTCAGTTGTGGCGTCAGTTTCAAGTCGGTGCGTTTCGAGAAGTACGTTCCGAACTCGGCGTGCATCTCCTGCGTCATTTCGTGCAGGCGTTTGCCGCTGCGCGCCACCATCTCCGCGACGAGCAGGCAGGCGAGGATGCCGTCCTTTTCGGGAAGATGGCGATACATCGACATGCCGGCGCTCTCTTCACCGCCCATCGCGATCTTGTCCGCCAGAATCAGCTCACCGATGTATTTGAATCCGACCGGCGTCTCGTACAGCGGCACATCGAGCTTTTTCGCGATCGCGTCGATGAGGTGCGTGGTGGCCACCGAGCGGGCGAGTCCGCCCGGGATTTTTCGTTCGCGCTTCAGATAGACCGACAGCAGCGCCAGGATTGTGTTGGGCGACACGAAGCGATTGCGCTCGTCGATGATGCCGAATCGGTCGGCATCGCCGTCGGTCGCCAGTCCGAGATCAAACTTCTCCGCCAGAACGATCTTGCGCAGCTCGCCGAGGTTTTTCTCATTGCACTCCGGAGAAAATCCTCCGAAATAAGGGTCACGATAATTATGGATGATCTTGACTTCGACGCCTGACTCGAGCAGGAAATAGTCGAGATAATCCCGCGCCGTTCCGTACAGCGAATCGATCGCGATGCGCACCCCGCTCTTTTTAATGACGTCGACATCGACCTTGTTTCGCAGCTCGGCGAGGTAGCGGTCTTTCGGATCGATGTTGTCGATCAGCTCCGTCTTCGCATAGACGTCGATCTTCTCGTTCTTGTTCTGCAGCGCGTGGATCTCGCGCTCGATTGCTTTCGTCACTTCGGGAAGGGCGGGGGCGCCGTTCGACGTCGAAAACTTCAGGCCGTTGTATTCGGGCGGGTTGTGCGAGGCGGTGAAGTTGATCGCGCCGGTCGCCTTGCGGCGGATGGTCTCGAAGGAGACGCACGGCGTCGGCGCGTCGCGGGTGCACAGAAACGCGTGGATGTCGTTGAAGGCCAGGATGCGCGCCGCTTCCGACGCGAATTTCTCCGAGAGAAAACGCGTGTCGTAGGCGACGACCACGCCCGATCCTTTTTGCTGCGTTTTTTTGAGGTAGTTGGCGATCCCCTGGCTGGCTACGCGTACATTTTCGAACGTGAAGTCTTCCCCGATGATGCCGCGCCACCCCGAGGTTCCGAACTTGATCATGGAACTTTGCCTCCGATGGGGGGTGTGAACGTTAGCACACGCTTGTTTGCGCCAAGCGAGTAAAATGCCATGACCCGTTCCCACTCAACCATGAAGCTCGTGGAACTCGTCCGCACTCTGCCAGCGGACCCAGGCTCGTTCGCCCTGCTGGATGCCGTTCCAATCGGCATCTTCATCGTCGCTGCCGACGGCAGAAGCGTGTACACCAACGCCGCTGCCAAAGAGCTCCTCGGCCGCGACATCAAGCCGGGCACGACCGCGGAAGAGCGTGCCGAATTTTTTCATGTGCACGTGGCGGGGACCGGCGCGGCCTATCCTCCCGACCGTCTGCCCAGCATGCGGGCGCTTCGCGGGGAGCACGTCCGCGTGATGGACATGGAGCTGCGCAGCACCAATCGCATGATTGTCGTGGATTGCGCCGCCGCTCCGATCGAAGGCCCTGACGGCGAGATCGTCGGGTCGGTCTCGACGTTCAGCGATGTCACCGATGTCGCGCGCATCGAGCGCGCTTACCGGATGCTGTTCAACAACGTTCCGGTCGGGTTCTACAGCGTCACGCCCGATGGAAACTTTCTCGTCGCCAACCCCGCGCTTCGAAAAATCCTGGGGTACCAATCCGACGAAGATCTGGCCCAGGGAAATCTCGAGAACGATCACGTGAAGCGATCGGAGCATCTCGTGTTCCGGCATCAACTCGAAGAACGCGGCGAAGTGCGCGGCTTCGAGACGGCGTGGCGGCGGCGCGACGGAAACGTCGTTTACGTGAGTCTCAACGCGACCGCCACACGGGACGAGAACGGCGCGATCGTCTCGTACGAAGGCACGGTCGAGGACATCAGCGATCGCAAGCGCACAAACGAGGAAGTGCGAGAAGCCCGCGAACGCTACCGTCAGCTCGTCGAGAACGCGAACGACATCATCTACCGCTGCGATGCCTACGGGAAATTCACGTACGTCAACCCCACCGTGCGCAAGATCCTCGGCTACACCGAGCAGGAATTGATCGGCAAGCACTTCATCGAGTTGATTGCGCCGGACCACCGCGAGGCGGCCGACGCGTTTTACCGAGTCCAGTTTGAAACGAAGAAGCCGAATACGTACTTCGAGTTCCCGGTGATCGCGAAGAATGGCGAGATCGTCTGGATGGGTCAGAACGTTCAGACCGTCGTCACCGGCCAATGGATCCTCGGTTTTCAGGCCGTCTCGCGCGATATCTCCGAACGCAAGCGGATGGAGAGCGAGCTCTCCAAAGCACGCGATGAAGCGCTGGAGTCGGCGCGTATGAAATCGGAATTCCTCGCGAACATGAGCCATGAGATCCGGACGCCGATGAACGGCGTCATCGGCATGGCCGACATCCTGTTAGGCACGCGGCTGACCGCCGAGCAGAAGGAATCGGCGATCACGATTCGACGGAGTGCCGAAGCGCTGCTGACGCTCGTCGACGACATCCTCGATCTCGCCAAGATCGAAGCTGGAAAACTGACCATCAAGAATGCGAACTTCGATCTCGACGAGTTGATCGACAGCATTACCGACGTCTTCGCCGAGCGCGCAGCGGCCAGAGGCCTGAAGTTCCGCGCCGTGATTTATCCCGATGTCCATCGACATCTCAACGGCGATGCCCTTCGCCTTCGCCAGGTGCTGCTCAATCTCGTCGGCAACGCGGTCAAATTCACGGAAATCGGCGAAGTGAGTCTCTCGGTGATGCGCGAGTCCGACTCGGCCGGCGCAACCGAATTGTGGTTCCTCGTCAACGACACCGGAATCGGCATCACGCAACCGGATCAGGACCGTCTCTTCACGCCATTCACGCAGGCGGATGGCTCGACCACACGGAGATTCGGCGGGACGGGATTGGGACTCGCGATCTCCAAACAGCTCATCGACCTGATGGGCGGGCGGATCGGCGTTGCCAGCGTTCCGGGCGAGGGGTCGACGTTCTGGTTCACGGGCCACTTCGAGAAAGATATTGACGGCGAGGCGACCTCGAAGCACGCGACGCTCGCCGGCGTCCGCGCGTTGCTGCTCGATTCGAACGAGTTGAATCGACTCGTTCTCCGACGCCATCTCATCGCTTCATCCATCAGTGTCGAAGAGGTGTCGTCAGCCGACGCCGCCCTCGACGCTCTCCGCCGTGCGCATACCGGCGGACGTCCGTTCGACGTCGTCGTTCTCGAAATGCAACTGGCGTCGACCGACGGAATCTCAGTCGCGCGGACGATCCGCGCCGATCCATTGATCCGCGAAACGCCGATGGTGCTGGTCACGGCGATCGGCCGGCGCAAGAGCGATATCGAGTTCTTCAAATCCGAAGGCATCGACATATTCGTCATGAAGCCGGTGCGCCGCGTGCAGTTGATATCGGCGCTGATGCAGGTGATTAAAGTGGAGGCGGGCGCCCCTGCCCGCCCGGCGGCCGAGGGCGGCCGCCTCCACACTGAAACTGGTGAGGAGCAGCAAACGACCAGGAAGCAAATCCTCGTGGTCGAAGACAACATCGTCAATCAGAAGGTTGCGGTCGGCCAGCTGCGTAATCTGGGCTACGACGCCGATGTCGTCGGCAGCGGAACCGAGGCGCTCGAGGTGATTCGCGGGCAGTCGTACGATCTGATTCTGCTCGATTGCCAGATGCCCGACATCGATGGCTACGATGTCGCGCGGACCATTCGCGGCATGGAGACTGCCGGCCGCCACGTGCCGATCGTCGCGATGACCGCGCACACGATGGACGGCGAGCGCGAGAAGTGCCTCGCGGCCGGAATGGATGATTTCCTGACCAAGCCGGTGAGCATGCAGAGACTCGGCGGGGTTCTCGTGCGATGGCTCGGCGTGCGCGAGGACGTGGTCGACATGGAAAAAATGGCGGGACTGCAGCAGCTCGCCAAGGCCAATCCGTCGTTCATGCGCGACATCACGGCTCTCTTTCGCGAAGACGCGCTGGTTCGCCTGCACGAGCTCCGCGATTCCCTCGGCGGCGCGAATGCCGACCAGGTGGCGCGCGCCGCGCATTCGCTCAAGAGCAGCTCGGGGAATATCGGCGCGTCGCGGATGTACTCCCTTTGTGCAACGATCGAGTCGACCGCCAAACAGGGAAATCTCGACGGCATCGCCGAAATGGTCGAGCAGTTGGCGTCCGAGCTCGATCGTGCTCTGGCAGCTCTGGCGCAATCGGCAGGTTCCACAGATGTTTAAGTACGGCTTGGAAATCGAGGGTGCTTTGCTATCCTCGCATCAGGTGTTAGTCGTCAGGCGTCAGGCGTCAGGAAGAACCAATCCCCCCGTGCCTGACGCCCGACGCCTGACACCTGGCAACTGCTTCGTATGACAGATACTCTTGGTTCGTATCGGCTGATTGATCGCCTCGGTTCGGGCGGGATGGGCGAGGTCTGGCGGGCGGAGGACACGCGCCTGCTGCGCGAGGTCGCGATCAAGATTCTGTCCGAGCGCATCGCGAACGATCCGGAATGGAAGGCGCGCTTCCTGCGCGAGGCCCGCACGATCGCGCAGATGAATCATCCCAACATCGCGACGATTTATTCGATCGAGCAGGAAGCCGACAAGCTTTTCATCGTGATGGAGCTGGTCGAGGGCGAATCGCTCGCGACTCTGCTCGCGAAGGGTCCCCTTCCACCGCCGGAAGCCGTTCGCATCATTCGTCACGTTGCCGAGGCCCTCGCGGAAGCGCACGAGAAAGGGGTCGTGCACCGCGACGTAAAGCCCGACAACATCATCGTCGGAAAACGCGGCACGAAAGTCCTCGACTTCGGAATCGCGAAGCAGCTCGTGTCGACGACGGACTCGCCGACGCTCACGCAGGCAGGCCTCATCGTCGGCACTCCTTACTACATGTCTCCTGAACAGGCCCTCGGCCGTCCGGTCGATGCGCGCAGCGATCTCTTCTCCCTCGGCGTCGTGCTGTACGAGGCGCTGGCCGGCCGGCGGCCGTTCGAAGGCGAATCGGTCACCGAGACGATGATGAACATCATCATGCAGGAGGCGCCTGATCTCGCCGTTGCTGCGCCGTCGCTGCCTCCGAGTCTTGCCGACATCGTCAACCGCGCGTTGCAGAAAAAACCGGAGCGCCGCTTCGGAAGCGCGGGAGAAATGGTCGATGCATTGTCGCGCGTCGATTTCAAAACGACAGCAGTGGCCAGACCGGCGAGAGTGGATGTGCCGACCGTCGCGATGCCGAGCGCGGTTTCGCCGCCCGCCGCCGCACCCCCCACCGTCACGCCGATTCCGGGGCAGCGTGCCCTCATCGCGGATGACGATCCGGTGACCCGCTATCTGATCGCCAACATCCTCGGACAGCGGCGTATCGCGTTCGATGAAGCCGCCAACGGCGCCGATGCCGTCAAATCGCTGAAGGTGCACGAGTACACCATCGTGTTTCTCGACCTGTTGATGCCGCGCGTCGACGGATGGGGAGTGATCGATTTCTTGCGGCGGGCCAAAACGAAGCCGCCGCGAATTGTCATCATCACCGGCGTCAAGGATCAGACCTTGAGCGTTGCCGACCGCGAGCTGGTATCCGGCATCATCTACAAGCCGCTCGACCCCGCCGAGGTGGACCGCCTCGTGAAACAGACGCTTTCCGGGGTCGTTGCCTGACGGTGAACGGTAAACAGGTCACCGTCAATGTGCTTGGCCTAAATTCCGCACTTACAATAGACGCCCCATGCCCGATCGTCCCCTCGTGCTGCTCGCCGACGATGACGAGAGTGTCGTACAACTGCTGAAGTTGTATCTCCGTCCGCTCGAATGCGATTTTCTACTGGCGAAAGATGGCGAAGAGGCGCTCGCGCTCGCGCTGGCGCAGCTGCCGTCGGTCGTTTTGCTCGACGTGATGATGCCGAAGCGCAGCGGCTGGGAAGTCTGCCAGGCCCTGAAAGCGGTGCAGCGGACATCCAAAATCGCGGTCGTGCTGATTACCGGCCGCGGCGATGTCAAAGACCGCCTGACCGGATTGCAGCTCGGCGCGGATGACTATCTCGTCAAGCCGTTCAATCGCGATCAGGTTGTGAAGCGCGTTGCTGCGCTCCTGAACCGCCGCCCCGAAACGGTTCATCCCGCGACTGAAGTGCCGGCGCGCCCGGCCGAAGCGTTGCTGGTCGATCGGGCCACCGGATTGCCGACAGTGCCGGTCGTCCTCGACAAACTGAAAGAGATTCTGATCGAGGACGGTGAGCTGGGAATCGTCTACGTCGACATCGAACAGTTCGAATCGATCGAAGCAGAATACGGATGGGCGTTCTTCGACGAATTCGTGCGGCGCGCGAGCGAAATCCTCGGCGAGGAAGCGCACGCCCGATTTCCGAAAGCCACGATCGCCGCCAATCTCGCCGGCGGCTCCAGCTTCTACATTTTCTTCGAGACGCGCGGTACGGACCTGCGTCAGGAGAGCGCCTTCGACACGATGGCCAACGATCTGCGGCAGAAGCTGATCGACACGATGCGCGGACAATTTCCGAATATGGAGGCGGGCCAGATCGGATTCTTCGTCGGCGTGGCGCGCATCGACTACCGTCCGCAGATCCGCCTGGAACGCCAGCTCTATCAGGGAATGCAGACGGCATCCGACGCGGTGCGCGATGCCGAACAGCAGCGCAAGAAGCAGCTGGCGCGCGAGCTGCGCGACATCATCCGCCGCAAACGCATCACCACTTTGTTTCAGCCGATCGTGCAGGCGAAAGATCTGGTGGTCTTCGGTTACGAGATTCTGACGCGCGGACCGGCGCGTTCGTCATTCCGCGACTCCGACATGCTCTTTTCCTTCGCCCGCGACACCAATCTCGCATGGGGTCTCGAATCGGTCTCACTCGAATGCGCGATGCGGCGGTTGCGGTCGTTCGATCTGACGGACCGCAAGTTTCTGCTCAATCTCGAAGCGGAGATGTTCTCGGAATCGGAATTTCGTATCCATGAAGTCGTATCGTTCTTCTCGGAGCATCGCGGGCATTTCGTGTTCGAGCTGACTGAGCGCGCCGCGATCGAGGACTACCAGGCCTTTCGCAATCTGCTCGATGAATTCCGCTCCAAGGGCATCGAGGTCGCGATCGACGATGCAGGATCAGGCTATGCGTCGCTCGAGGCGATCGCGGCGCTCTCGCCGGACTATCTCAAGATTACGAAGAGCCTCGTGTCGGCGTTGTCACGCGAGCCGATCAAGCAGGACCTCGTGAAGATGCTGGTCGACCTGGCCGGCAAGATCAACGCGAAGACGATCGCCGAGGGAATCGAGACCGCCGAGGAGTACGAGACGGTTCGCGACCTGGGGGTCGATCTGCTGCAGGGCTACTATCTCGCGCACCCGCAGGAGCAGTTGGGGACGGGCGACGCCGAAGTAGCTAATCTAGTGGGCATGCTGGCATCTAACGCCTGATGCCTGACGCCTGATGCCTGATGCCTGATGCCTGACGCCTGACATGATTCGCCTCGCGCGCAAGCCGTCCCTCTGGATGAATTTTCTCGGGCGGCTGATTTTTGCGGCGGTGTGGGCCGGCGTCTTCTTCGCTGCTTCGTGCTGGGCCTGGCTGCATCGATTCGGAACGCCGGCCTTCATCCTCATCCTTCTCGGAATCTTTGATCTGATCGCGATCGGCGTGGTGTGGGACATCGTCGTTCGATTCTGGCGGACCCTGCATCATCGCGAGCCCGTCATTGAAATCGAACGCGAGCCGGCCGCGTACGGAGACTCGCTTCAGGTGCGGATCGTCGAGGAGCATCCCGAATCGATCGCCGAGTTAGGCGTGAAGCTGATCGGGGAGTGTTACGCGCGAGCGGAGCGCGAATTCACCGCGCATCGCGAGACGGTCGTCTCGCTCACACGCTGTTACGAAGATGAGCTGCTGCGACTGAAGCCGGCGTCCGGCGAACCGATCAACCGCACGGTGCAGATGCACATCCCGCAGTCGCCACCTGCTGACGAGATCTCGTGGAAGATCATCGTCGACTCGCGACTCAAGCAGGGCGGAGTCATCGAGCACCCTTTTCCGTTTCGCGTGACGTGAGCGCAACCTCCCCGGCGTAGATATTGAACCGGCCCTCGCGAACGAATCCGAGGAGCGTCAGGCCGAGAGACCGCGCGAGGTCGACGGCCAGTGTTGACGGAGCGCCTATGGAGGCCAGCACCGGAATTCGCGCGACGATCGTCTTCTGTACGACTTCGAAGCTCGCGCGGCTGCTGACCATCAGGATCGCGGGCGGCATCTGTCCCCCCCGAAAAAAAGATCCGATGACTTTGTCGACTGCGTTGTGGCGACCGATGTCTTCACGGACGCCGAGGAGGCCGCCGGAAGCGGTGAGGGCGGCGGCGCCGTGCAGTCCGCCGGTCGCGAGAAACGCCGACTGATTTTGTTCCAGCAATTTCGGCAATCGATGAACGACCACGGCATCGATCGGTGCGATCGCCGGGAGATGTTCCGCAACGACGTGCACCGCATCAATGGATGTCTTGCCGCACACACCGCAACTGGAACCGGTGTAGAAATGGCGATCGAGCCGGCTCGCGTCGATCGACACGCCGTCTCGCAACGCGACGCGGACGACGTTTGGCGAGCCCCAGTGGCGGATCGAGTCGATTTCCTGCGCGGATCGAATGAGCCCTTCGGTAAAGAGAAAGCCGGCGGCGAGATCATAGTCATCGCCGGGCGTCCGCATCGTGACGGAGATCGGTTTGTCGCCGACGCGAATCTCGAGCGGCTCCTCGACCGCCAGGGCGTCCACCTCGCGCGACGTGCCCTCCTCGGTCACATGCGTGACGTCGACCGATGCGATCCTCTCTTCCATCCGCAGATTGTAGTATCGCGCTCATGGAACGACTCGGAATGCGCATCGCCGACTTTTGTGAGCGCTGGTTTCCGGACGCGTTCGTGTTCGCGCTGGCCGCGGTCAGCATCGTATTTGTCGGCGGACTGTCAATCGGCGTCGCGCCGGTGACGCTGGCGACGGAATTCGGAAACGGCTTCTGGTCGATCGTGAACTTCACCATGCAGATGGCGATGGTGATCATCGGCGGTTTCGTCGTGGCGAGCTCGCCGCCGGTCGCGCGTGTGACGCAGAGGCTTGCATCGATCCCTAAGACTGCACGCGGTGCGGTGGCGTTCGTGGCCGCATTCGCGATGCTGTCGTCGCTCATTTCGTGGGGACTCTCGTTGATTTTCACGGGGCTCCTCGTTCGCGAGATCACCCGCCGCATCGACGTCGACTACCGCGCCATCAGCGCCGCCGCGTATCTGGGACTGGGCAGCGTGTGGGCGCTCGGCCTTTCATCATCGGCCGCACTTCTCCAGGCGACGCGGTCGTCGATTCCGCCGTCGCTGCTTCCGATCACCGGCGTAATCCCGCTGACGCAGACGATTTTTCTCTGGCGGAGCCTGACGATGGCCGCGATTCTCATCGTGATCTCGGTTTCGGTCGCATATTTCTCCGCGCCGCGCGTAGCACAAGTGCGGGCCGTGGTTTTCGAAGAACCGCCGGCGGAACCGGCCGAGGGAAGTCCGCTTCTCAGCGTGATCGTCAGCGCGTTGATGTTCTGGTATCTGATCCTGCAGGTCCGCGACAAAGGCCCGATCGCGGCGCTCGACCTCAACAACTTCAATTTCTTTTTCATCGCAGCGGGATTGCTGCTGCATTGGCGACCGCGATCGTTTGTCCGCGCAGTAGGTCGTGCTGTACCGGCGACCGCCGGGGTGTTGATCCAATTTCCGTTTTACGGCGGCATCTTCGGGATGATCGCGAAGACGCCGATCGCCGAGCACCTGGCGCATGCGTTCGTGGCAGTCACGACACGTGGAACTTTTCCGATCGTGGTCGCGATCTATTCCGCAATTCTCGGAATGTTCGTACCGTCGGGCGGTGGCAAATGGATCATCGAGGCGCCTTACGTCATGGCCGCCGCCCGAGCGTGGCACATGCACCTCGGATGGACGGTGCAGATCTACAACGCGGCCGAGGCGCTGCCAAATCTCATCAATCCGTTCTGGATGCTGCCGCTGATGGGCATCCTCAAAGTCCGCGCGCGCGATCTGGCCGGCTACTCGATCCTGCAGCTTCTCTTCCACGCGCCGGTACTGCTTTTTCTGTGCTGGCTTTTCGCGTGATCAGCAACATCCGCTGCCGGGGATGTGGCGATGATCGGGACCCGATGTCGCGGGCACCATCGAAATCCGTTCGCCTCGCAGCGTGCGAACCCACGATGCGCCGGACGAAACGATGATGACGATCACGCACAGCATCAGTATTGCCGTCAGCGTGGCGTCGAGATATCCCGTGAAAGCTTTCGCGGGATCCGCCGCCAGCGGCAGGAAATTATCGAAGATCGATCGCCAGCCGGCGTACAGCGTGGTCGAGGCGACAAAGGCGAGAGGAAACATCGTCGTCCAGGCGTATTGGGCGCGCCCGGAGTTGACGATCACGCTCGTGCCGACGCAAAGTGCGACCGACGCCAGCAATTGATTGGCGATTCCAAACATTGGCCAGATCTGTGAGATCGAGCCGGTGAGGATGAAATACGACCACGACACTACGACGAGCAGCGTCGCGATCAGTGTTCCGGGCAACCAGCTCGGATTCTCGAATGGCTTCCACGCTCTGCCGAGGAATTCCTGGACCACGAGGCGGGCGACGCGCGTGCCGGTGTCGATCGTGGTGAGGATGAACAGCGCCTCGAACATGATCGCGTAGTGATACCAGTACGACATCAGGTGGCCGAGCAGCGGGATGCCGGAGAAAATCTGCGCGAAGCCGACCGCCAGCGATACCGCGCCGCCGGTTCTGCCCTGAAGATCCTCGCCGACGAGCTTTGCGAATTCAGGAAGATGGACCGTCGACAATCCGAGTTTGTGAAATGCCGCGGGACTGACGTTGATCGCGTAGTAGTCGCCGGGATAAAGGGCGCAGACGGAGATCAGCGCGACGCAGCCGACGAGCCCTTCGCACAACATCGCGCCGTATCCGATCATGCGCGCGTCGGTTTCCTTGTCGATCATCTTCGGCGTGGTGCCGGAACCGATCAGCGCGTGGAATCCGGAAATCGCGCCGCAGGCAATCGTGATGAAGACAAATGGATAGACCTTCCCGGGAATGATCGGCCCTCCGCCGCCAACGTACTGCGACAAGGCCGGCGCGTGAATGCGCGGTGCGACGAGGATCGTGCCGATGACGAGAGCGGCGATCGTCCCGAGCTTCATGTAGGACGAGAGATAGTCGCGCGGGCAGAGCAGCATCCACACCGGAAGCACGGACGCGATGAACCCGTACGCCGCGATGCCGATCGTGATCTGCGGCTTGGTCAGCGTCAACATCGCACCGAGCGCCGTGCCGGGCACCAGCTTTCCGATGATCACAGCGGCGAGGACAGCAATCGCGCCGAAGGCCGAGCCGATCTGAATCGCGTTTGGCGCTTTCGATCGATGCAGATACGCGCCGACGGCGAACGCAATTGGAATCGTCATCAGAATCGTGAACGTCCCCCACGACGACTCCGCAAGCGCGTTGACCACAGCGATGCCGAGGCCCGACAGGGCGATCAGGACGATGAAGAGGATGGCGATCATGGCGGTCATTCCGGCGACCGGACTGATCTCGTTGCGCGCGATGTCAGCGAGCGAGCGTCCGCCGCGCCGGACCGAGGCGCAGAGAACGACGAAATCGTGAGTCGCTCCGGCGAAGACGACGCCGAATGCCAGCCACAGGAATCCGGGGAGGTACCCGAACTGCGCCGCCAGTACGGGCCCGATCAGCGGACCAGCTCCCGAGATCGCAGCAAAGTGATGCCCGAAGAGCACCCACTTGTTCGTGGGGACGTAATTCTGCCCGTCCTGAAATCGATGGGCGGGTGTAACGCGCGCATCGTCGAGCGCCATCACCTTCGCCGCCAGGAATGCCGAGTAGTAGCGGTAGCCGATGGCGATGACCGCCAGGAAAAACAGGATCAGAGGGAGGGCATTCACAGCGCGATTTTATGGGGTCAGGCCTTCGATTTTCGGTTTTTTCTACCGGGTGAAGAAAAAACGGAAACCAAAGGCGTGACAACGTAACATTCCAC
>JALYZI010000292.1 GCA_030948915.1 Acidobacteriota bacterium | reverse complement strand
CTGAGTCCTGAGTCCTGAGTCCTGAGTAAAGGCTGACGAAAGCCACTCAGGACTCAGGACTCAGGACTCAGGACTTGCGAATCCTCCTCGGTCCTCGAGGAGGCAGAGATGACAGAACAAAAAAAGGTAACAGTCCCCGCCGTGCGCGCGATGAAGCGTGTCGCGCGCATCGGCATGCTCACGGCGTACGACTATCCGACTGCGAAAATCGCTGACGCCGCCGGCACCGACGTCATCCTCGTCGGCGACTCCCTCGGCATGGTCGTGCTCGGATATCCCGACACGCTCAGCGTCACGCTCGACGAGATGCTGCATCACACCCGCGCCGTCGCGCGCGGCACCCAGCGCGCGCTCGTGGTCGGCGACATGCCGTATCTGTCGTACCACGTCTCGAACGAGGAGTCGGTGCGCAACGCCGGCGAATTCATCCGCGCCGGAGCTCGTGCCGTGAAAATCGAAGGCGGCAAAGCGGCGCGGATCAAAACGGTGGAAGCAATCCTCAACGCAGAGATTCCGGTCATGGGCCACATCGGTCTGACGCCACAGTCCGTCAATGTCGTCGGCGGATTCAAGCTGCAGGGGAAGAATGCCGACGACGCGCGCCGGCTGATCGACGAGGCGGTCGCGCTCGATCAGGCGGGCTGTTTCTCGCTCGTGCTGGAGTGCGTTCCCGAAGAGCTGGCGGCGCTGATCACGGAGCGCGTCTCGATTCCGACGATCGGCATCGGCGCCGGACCCTCCTGCGACGGACAAGTCCTCGTATTCCACGACCTCCTCGGCCTCTACGATGGTCACACGGCGAAGTTCGTCCGCCGCTACGCGAATGTTGGCGACGACATGCGCATCGCAATCGCGAAATATCTCGACGATGTACGCACGGGCCGCTTCCCCGATGGCACCGCGGAATCGTTCCACATGAGCAGCACCGAGGAGCTGAAGAAGCTGTACGGCAATTCGGCGGTGGTGCCGATGCCGAAAGTGAATTGATTACTGCGCGAACGATTGATGAAGTTCGAGGCGCGAGGCGCGAGGCGCGAGGCGCGGGGCGTGTCGTTGGGTTTGTTCCGACGATGGGATTTCTCCATGAAGGGCATCTCTCGCTGATTCGCGTCGCGCGCCAGAACGGCGCGGACTTCATCGTGGTCTCCATCTTCGTCAATCCGCTGCAATTCGGACCGGATGAAGACTTCGAGCGCTATCCGCGCGATGAGAAACGCGATCGCGAGTTGCTCGAACGCGAAGGGGTCGATGTACTCTTTCTGCCGCCGCTGGAAACGATGTATCCACCCGGCGCGAACACGAAAGTCGTGGTGAGCGAGGTCGCCGCGCCGTTGGAAGGCGAGCGACGGCCGGGGCACTTCACCGGCGTGGCAACAGTCGTGATGAAGCTCTTCAACATCGTCGAGCCGGATCTGGCGGTTTTCGGGCGCAAGGACGCGCAGCAGTGCGCGGTCATCGATCAGATGGTCCGCGATCTCGACGTGCCGGTACGGCTGATCTTTGGCGAAACCATCCGCGGGCACGACGGCCTCGCGCTCTCCTCGCGCAACAGCTATCTGTCGAAGGAGCAGCGCGCGCTGGCGCCGGCACTGCACCGCGCGCTCAGCGCCGGCGCGGACGCCATCCGCCACGGCATCCACGATGTCGAGGCGATCGAGAAACTGATGCGCAAGATGGCGGCGGAAACGCAGGGCGTGGAAGTCGAGTATCTGGCGGTCGTCGATCCGCTGACTTTCCATCCGCCCGCCGATTTTCATCACGATGTGCTCGTGGCCGGTGCCGTCCGCGTTGGAAAAACGCGATTGATCGATAACATTCGCATTGCAAAGAGCGAGATTCCGCACGCTCACCTCCGATGATTCGATCGCTCGTCCGCTCCGTGATCCATGATGCCCGCGTCACCCACGTCGGGTCTGCCGCGCTGCAGATCGACGCCTACGTTCTGCGAGCGGCAGAAATCCTGCCGTTCGAAGAGATCGAGATCGTGAATCAGACGACCGGCGCGCATCTGCGAACGTGGATCGAAACGGCGCCCGAGGGGAGCGGCGAAGTCCGGATACATTCCGGAGCGAAGCCGGGCGACATCATCACGATCTTCTGCTACGGGATGTTGCACGAGGGGCAGACGCTCGATCACAAAGCGCGCGTCATTCGGCTCGATCCGCAGAATCGTCTGCTTTCGGCGACCTGATGCGACGCTGGCGCGAAGCTTTCTACGTCGTTCTGCTGGCCTCCGTCATCGTTCCCGCGTTTCCGCGAGTCGTCGCATTGCTGAAGGACGCGCGAAAACTGAAACCGCTCTCCATGCGCGCGCGCCGGGAGGCTGTCATGGGTGATTTTTATCGCGGCGTTGAACAGTTGCAACGCGAGGCTCTCCCTGGCGAACGGCTCGCGCTGGTACGCAACGCGACAGCCGATTCGCTGTTCGTCAACTACTACCTCTATCCGCAACCGACGCGGACGTATTTGAGCCGCTGGGCATACGTGCTTATCGATCCAAACAAACGGCCAAAGCGCATCGTGCAGGTGGGTGGCGGTGAGCCGAGGATCGTGACGTATGCGGAATTGCGCGACGCGGAGCTGAGACATTCCCGAGTCGTTCACGTTGCTGAGTTGCCGCCGCGAACGATGACGTCATTCGCGATTCCGATGGTCACTTCGATCGACGGCCCGCCGGCGGATTCCTACACGATCGAGGGTGCGTTGTCCTCCGACGATGAGGCGCACGTGACGCTGACGATGCAGCCCGCCGGCATCGTCCGCAAGATCACGATTCGCGGTCAGCACGCGTTTTACGACCTCGTCTACGAGTGCTTCGACAGAATTGAGTTCGCAGCCTGGGTTCAGGTGGCGAGTGACCGTCCGATTCGCGCTGCATTCTGGCTCGTAAATCGAAGAGCGAAGACCGCCGCGCCGCTGCGTCTCGTCGACGGCCCGATACAGAAGCCGGCGGCGTTTCCCGTGAACTCCTCCAACCTATGGCTTCTCAACCTTTCGGCCGATTACGCGCTTGTGCACATGGGGCCGAAGGATGCGCTCGTGCCGCCGCGTACGCTGATGGGCGTGGCGGCGACCGGCACGGTGAGCGGACGCATCTACGCATTTCTTGCAACAAAACTCGCGAATGGTGACACGCACTTCACGTGGCCTGAGGACGTGCAATGACGGGGTTGCTCATCGCAGCAATCTTGTTTCCGGTTGCCGGCTGCGTGGTCGGGCGGCGTTCGCTGCCCGAGGTTTATCTCTTCGGGCTTGGGGTGGTCGGGGCGGCGATGTTCGTTTTCGGCGTGTTGCATGTGCCGTTTACGGTTGTGATGGCGGCCGTGGTGGTTGCCGGGTTGCTGGGTTTCCTGGTTGCCGAACCAACGGGCAACGCGGTGACCCGGCAACCTGGCAACCTGGCAAAGCTGGCAGCGATCATCCCCCTCCTTCTGATCGCCATTCCCGCCGCGATCGTCCCGCTCAACGACTTCGACGGCCGCGGTTTCTGGCTGCTGAAAGCAAAAGCGCTCGCGCATGAGCGGACCATCAGCGGTCCGTTTTTTCACAATGAGATCGTCGACGATCCGCGCAATCAGTATCCGCTGCTGCTTCCGCTCGACGCGGCCGCGGTCATGATGATCGCCGGCGATGACGATGATCGCCAGGTGCGCGCTCTCTACTTTTTCACTTTCGCGGCCTTCGTGCTTTATGTCTCGCGACGGATCAATCCATGGTGCGCCGCAGTTCTCGCGTGGACGCCTCAGTTTCTCGTGAGCAACGAAGGCGGTGTGCTGACGGCGTACTCCGACATCGCGATCGCGGCATTCGTGACGTGCGCGTTCTTCGAGCTCCTCGACGGAAAATCTCCGCTGCGTTTCGGCGCCTGGCTCTCTTTTCTCCTCCTCACGAAAAATGAAGGCTTGCCGATCGCGATCGTGCTCGGTGTGGCCGGCATTGTTTCCTTCCGCCGCGAAATCATCCGCTCGGTCGCGCCGGCGGCGATCGCCGCCATTGCGCTGTTTGCGTGGCGGTCAGGAATTCCGAAAACCGACGAGGAAGATTATCTCCGCCTTCTCCCGACGCTCCCATCGCGCCTCAACCGGCTGGGACCGGCGATCTTCGAATCGTCGAAACACTTCTTCGCCGTTTCTTCCTGGGGTTTGGTGTGGATTGCCGTCTGGATCGCGTTGGCGATCCTGATCTGGCGAAACGAGTGGCGTGCGCCGGCCGTTGTCATCTCGATCTGCGCCATTTACCTCGGCGCCTACATCACGACGAACTGGGTCATGCGCGAGCTCGTCGACGCGTCCGCCGACCGGCTGCTGATGCACGTCATCGGGCCGGCGCTCTTCGCAATCTCTCGCGCTACCGATGTGATCGCACAAAATCGATATAGCCCGCCGGCACGTCAACCGATACCAGTTTGACGTGAACTTTGTCGCCGAGATCGACTCCCTCACTTCCGTGAATGAGTTTGCCCTCGACAGGCGGATGGAAAATGCGGACCCAGGTTCCCTTTTCTGACGCGCCGGTGACGATGCCGTCAAACTTCTCGCCGATGCGCGGCGACAACAGCATCGCGGCCGCCGACTTCCTGACCTGGCGTTCCACTTTGTTGGCCGCGTCTTCCGCCTCCGTGCAGTGACGGGCCAGGTCGTCCAACTCGTTCTCCGCGTACGGCTGCTGCGTTGCGGCCAGCGCGGCCTTGACCATGCGATGCGTGATGAGGTCGGGAAATCGTCTGTTAGGCGCGGTCGAGTGCGTGTAATCGCGGACTGCCAGGCCGAAGTGTCCGATCGGCGTTTCTCCCGGGCGCTCGACGATGTATTCGCCGGCGCCCATCGCCTTCACGATCGCGAGTGAAAGGTCGGGAAAGCGCAACGGATCCGCTTTGCGGCGGCGGACGAGAAACTCCTCGAGCGCCTTGGCGTCGGGATCGGTCGGAAGATGGTCGCCGAGGTTGGAGGCGATGGCTTCGATGCGGTCCCAGCGCTCGGGCGAGCGAACGACGCGCCGCAGGCTCGGAAGTTTCTTCGACCCCAGGAATCGAGCCGTTACACCATTGGCCGCGATCATGAAGTCTTCGATCAGATTCTTCGCGTTGTTGCGCGCCTCCGTGCGCAGGTCGACGATCTCGTCGCCTTTGAAAACTGCCCGCGCCTCGATCGTCTCGAGATCGAGCGCGCCGTGCTGATGCCGCAGCTCCCGCAGTTTGTCGGCGGTCTGGTCCTGAAGCTTCAGGTTCTCGGCGAGTCCCTTGATGCTCGCGACTTTTTCCGGCGCGCCCGATTCACCCTGTAGCCACATGCCGACGGCGTTGTAAGCGAGCTTGGCCCGGTTGTGCACGCGGCCGCGATAGACGTCGCCCGACTTCACGTTTCCGTCTGCAGCCACGATCATGTCGACGATCACCGCGAGGCGATCTTCTCCTTCATTGAGCGAAGTGAGATTCGTCGAGAGTTTCTCGGGCAACATCGGGAAAATCTTTGCGGCGGTGTAGACCGACGTCGTGTTCTTCTCGGCGTGATCGTCGATCGGCGTGCTGCGCTTGACGAGCGCATCGACGTCCGCAACTGCGACCATGATGCGGACATCGCCGTTGCCCTTGTCCTCGGCGACCGTGAGTTGATCGAGATCCCGCGAGTCGTCGTTATCGATCGAGCACCACAATAGATTGCGCAAGTCGCGGATCGCCGAGCTGTTCTCGTTCGCGGGGGCGTCGATCTTTGCGAGCTGCTGTTCTGCCTCTTTGGAGAAATCGGGCTCCAGACCGCGTTCGATCATTGCCTGATGCGCGATCGATGCGAGGAGCGTCGCCTGGTTCTGCATTCGCGAAAGGTATCATCGTTCGACCGATGCACATTGCGCCGGCGGGTGATCGCGCCCTTCTCGTGACGCTGCCGGACGCGTCCGCGGCGCGGGTGCGCTCGGCGGCCGAAAGCGTTCGGACACTCGCGGGCGTGGTCGCGGCAATCATCGGACACGAGTCGGTTTACGTGATCGGGACGCGCGACGCGGATGCGGCTCGCCACGCGATCGACGCCGCGGTTGTGACGAACTCGGTCCCGACACAGCGACATCGAATCGAAGTCTCATTTCAGGAACAGAACGCGCTCGATCTGCCGGAGTTCCTGAGTTTCGTGCACGTATCTCATGATGAATTCTTACGACGTATTCCCTCCATCCGCCTCATCGTCCGCTACCTCGGGTTCCGCGCCGGCTTTGCCTATCTCGAAGGCTGGCCGCCGGAGTGGTCCATGCCGCGGCGATCGACGTCGCGGAATCTCGTTCCCGGCGGCAGCTTCGCGATTGCTGCGTCGATGGCCGGTTTCTACCCCGTCGACTCGCCCGGCGGCTGGAACATCCTCGGGCGCACCGTCGCGCCGGTAAATCGCTTCGCGCCGGGGGATGAGATCGCAATCGATGTGGTGCAGACACTCTTGTCTGCACCGGCACCGACAAGAGTGTCGGTGCCACATGGAGATCCGATCGCTGACATCATCACGCCCGGACAGCTGACGCAGGTCGTTGCCGCGCCCGATTGGAAGCGACTGGATTACGGAGAAGCTCCCGGCGGACCGTTTGATGAAGACGCCGCCGCGGCCGCGAATGCGGCTGTCGGAAATGCGGATGGCGCGCCGCTCCTCGAATGCGTTCTGGTCGGACCGAAATTGCGAATGCGGAAGAAATGTCGCGTTGCTTTTTGCGATAGCGAGTTGAACCTGCGCATGTTCGAGTCAGACGAAGTTGATGTCGGACGCATTCGCGGCATGCGCGGGTATCTCGCGATCGAAGGGGGAGTCGCAGGGATCGTGAAAAAAGGGGAGAGCCTGTGGAGTGCGGCGCCCTGGCGCGGCTCTGAACGCGGCACAAGAGCGGCGGCAAGCCGCGGCAGTCCAAAAGAGATCCGCATCATGCGCGGGCCGCACGACGCGCCGCCTCTCCCGGAGGAGTGGGAGGTCACGCCGCACATGAACCGCGTCGGCATCCGCCTCCGGCCGCTCGAGACGATCGGTGTGAAGTTGCCGACGGAGCTGCTCTCGTGCGGCGCGCAATTCGGGACTCTGCAGTGGCACGCCGACGGCACGCTGGTCGCGTTAGGCCCGGATCATCCGGTCACCGGCGGCTATCTGCAGCCTGCGACCGTGATCTCGAGCGAGCGGTGGAAGCTCGCCCAGCTCACGCCGGGCGATCGCATCCGTCTAATCGCCGTATGAGTATCCCTGTCGCGCGCGAATGCGGAATTCAGGATTCTTCAGCGCGACGTTGACCTTTTGAAATCCTGCGCCGCTCTTCGGCTTCGTGTAGTAGCCGATGAGGTAGTAGCCGTTCGACAACTTATCGATCTGATGCAGTGCCGGATTGAAACTCGTGTTGAACCGGAAGTAATCGCCGTTTGTATCGGACGCGATCCGCTCGAGGCTCTGATGCACGAACGGCGGCTGATTCGGATCTTCCAGCAGGCTGATTGGATAGACGGTCACGTCGGCGCGATTGAGCGCGCGCATCATCGGTTCGTAATAGCGGCTGTTGCTGACGACCATTCCGCCGCGGATCTCTTCGCCCGGCTCATGAATGCCGAGCGAGAACAGGACGATTTCCTTGCGCGCGCGGATGCCACGCAGACGTTCGCCGAGGAACCCGAGTGCCTCATAGACCGTGCCGGTCTGGTCGATGAGTTGTGACCGGCTGCCGCGGAGAATCGACGGCGAGTCGGGAACGGAATCGCCGGCGGTAATTCCGCGGCCAAACAACGCAGTCTCGTCGACGGCCCGCGTGAGTTGCTCCCGGTTGGAAGTGAAATCGCTGTAGACCTTGAGGCGAACATCGTGTGCGACGACCGCTGCGACATCGGTTG
Source organism: Acidobacteriota bacterium (assembly GCA_030948915.1). Taxonomy (GTDB): domain Bacteria; phylum Acidobacteriota; class Thermoanaerobaculia; order Gp7-AA8; family Gp7-AA8; genus Gp7-AA10. The sequence continues at coordinate 1,412 of JALYZI010000292.1, read as the reverse complement.
GCTTCATGTCTTTGCGGATGAAATCTTTCACGGCGTTGCGCGCGAGCGCGAGACGATTGAAGAAGACGCCGGTGTCGGACGGCTTGTCGAAGAAGAAGATGAAGTAGCGCTGGTCGTGAACACGCTCGACTTTGAAGGCCGCTTTGCTCTCCGGCGAATTCAGGAGACGGCGGTTGGTGAAGTAGTCGACTGAATCGATGTCCTGCGGGACGCCGTTTTCCTTCACGACGAAATCGTTCTTGTCTAGGCCGAGGATCTGATTTCCGCGGGAGTCGGTGACCACGGCGTCGATCAGGACGAGATTCACATCGAGCTTTTCACCGTATTGGGGAGACTGCTGCTGCGCCCAGCCTGCGGTCGCAGCAAAGAGGAGTGCAAGGGTGATTCGATGCAGCATGGACCTTCCTTTCTCAGCCGACAACTGCTATCGGCACAGAGGGATTCCTCCGGCGAGCGGGAGAGCACGCTTTTTGCTGAAACGGCACCGACATGAAATCGGTCGTTGTCATTGCGATCGCTTTTCTGGCGCTTCCTGCTTCCGCGCAGCGCCGGGTCGACGTCTTCGTCGACGCCGAAGCCGTGCGGCGGACCGGTACCGTCACGGATTTCTCGGGTCCTACGCGATTCGAGCCCTCGTTCCGTCCCGGCGCCGGCATCGGCGGCGGATTCAATCTCTTCGTCAGCGATCGCCTTTCGTTCGAAGCGAAAGTGGCGGGACTCGGCACGAAGTCACGGATCCGTGTCGTGGGGAGCGATTTCATCGCGATCGCCGATCTTGGCTGGGCGCAGATCTATCCGATCTCCGTCGTCTTGCAATGGCACCTGCTGGAGCATGGGACGGTGCGGCCGTACATCGGGGCGGGCGTGGTGCACACGATCCTCAAAAATATCAATGAGCGATTCGGACCGAGCGCGACCGGAGTTCATTTCAAAGATCCTAACGGCCTGGTTATCGACGGCGGCCTCGAATTCAACATTTCTCGCCAATGGAAACTGCTTGCGGACGCGCGTTACGTGCCGATCGAAACGCAATCGCGCGCGACGTTTCCCGGCACGACGTCGAGCGTCGATCTCCACGTCCGGCCGGCGATTGTCTCGTTCGGACTCGGCTATCGCTTCTAGGAATGAAACCGCACACACCTGCGGTTTGAGCGGCCGGACACCGGGGCATAGCTCAGCCTGGTCAGAGCGCACGGTTCGGGACCGTGAGGTCGATGGTTCAAATCCATTTGCCCCGACCACCCTTTTTTGCGCGTTTCGCGCGTTGTCGGTTGTCAGTGATCGGTTGTCAACGACGCCGCACCGAGAACCGACAACCAAGAACCGACAACGCGCGACGAAGTCGCGCAACAAATCACTGTTTCGCCCCGTCGTTTCGTCCGTCGACCATCTGTATGCGCTCACTAGAAGCC
>JALYZI010000278.1 GCA_030948915.1 Acidobacteriota bacterium | reverse complement strand
GCATATACCGGCTTCCTCGATTGAGAGGCCTCTCTAAAGCCCGTCCCGGACGGTTGACTGATCGTCTTCCAGGGAGTCGGCGGCGATGAAAACGCGCTTCACCACCGGATACTTCTTCTGAATGCTTTGCTCGATCCGCTCGATTGTCTTTTCGATCTCACCGATCGCCAGCCCGCGCCGAAACTTGATCGACAGGTTGAGAAGAACTGTCTCGGGCCCGATGTAGGTGGTGAGCGCGTCGGCCGTCGCCTCGACGGCATGGTCGGCCTCGACGATCGCACGAATGCTCGCGGTTGCCTCGGCGCCGAGTCCCTCGCCGATGAGAAGACCGCGTGTCTCGACGCCAAGAAGGGTCGCCACTCCGGCCAGGAGTAAGCCGATGGCAATCGATGCGGCGCCGTCGAAAAATGGATTGCGGGTCCACAACGCCAGCGACATGCCGAGTACGGCCACGGCAATTCCGAGCAAGGCTGCCGAATCCTCGACAAGAATCATGAAATCGGGTGGGTTCTTGATACGCCGGATTGCCGCAAGATTCGACTCGCCCTTACGCTTGAGTCGGGCGAACTGCTTACGGGAGATGAGGAACGAAATGCCTTCGAAAACAAACGAGGCGCCCAGAACGACATAGTTCCAGATTGGACTTCTCATCGGCTCCGGATGGCGAATTCGGGAGATCCCCTCGAAGACGGAGATCCCGCCGCCCATGGCGAAGATCATGATCGCCACGACAAAGGACCAGAAAAAGATCTCGCGGCCGTGCCCGTATGGATGTTCGCGATCAGGTGGTTTCGCGCCGAGGTGCTGCCCGATCAGCAGTAGCCCGCCGTCCCCGCTGTCGATCAACGAATGGACCGCTTCGGAAAGCATCGCTGAGCTGCCCGTGACCGCCGCTGCGACAAACTTCGCAGCCGCGACGGCGACGTTCGCGGCGAGCGCCGCATAGATGACGCGCTTCGATCCTTCTGACATGAGGTGGTCACCAATCCGCGCACGGGGCACGGCCGCGACCCGACACGATATCAAACGGAGTACTTCGAACGACTTGCCGCAGATCGATTGACCTTTGCTTCGTCAGCCACGGATGAGCCGATGACGATGGGCTCGTTCATGCATGAAGAAGCAGCCGAGGCTCGAATGAAGGAGAGAGTTGTCGTCATCACCGGCGCGTCGGCGGGCGTTGGCCGCGCGGTCGCCTGGGAGTTCGCAAAGCAGGGCGCAAGAATCGCGTTGATCGCAAGAGGTTTGGAAGGACTGGAGGGCGCAAAGCGGGACGTCGAACGTCTTGGCGGGCAGGCTCTGGTCATTCCCCTGGATGTGAGCGATGCCGCGGCCCTCGACCGTGCAGCCACTCAGACAGAAGAAACATTCGGTCCGATCGACATCTGGATCAACAACGCGATGGCCACTGTATTTGCGCCGATCCGCGAGCTCAGTCCTGACGAGATCAAGCGCGTCACGGAGGTCACCTACCTCGGCGTGGTGTACGGCACGATGTCCGCCCTTCGAAGAATGGCGCCGCGCGATCACGGTACGATCGTCCAAGTCGGTTCGGCCCTGGCCTATCGCGGCATTCCACTGCAGGCTGCCTACTGCGGTGCGAAACACGCCATTCAGGGCTTTTGCGATTCCCTCCACTCTGAGTTAATCCATGACAAGAGCAACATTCGTCTGACGATGGTCAATCTGCCGGCCATGAACACCCCTCAATTCGATTGGTCGAAGAGCAAGATGCCGCGCCGCGCGCAGCCGGTGCCGCCCATTTTTCAGCCTGAGGTTGCCGCGAAGGCAATCGCCTGGGCAGCCGACCACGATCGCCGCGAACTGAATGTCGGCTGGCCCGCGACCAAAGCCATCGTCGGGAACAACTTTTTCCCCGGCTACGGCGACTTGTATCTCGCGCGGCATGCCTTCGATGGCCAGATGACCGACGAGCCCGAGAATCCGGGCCGGCCTAACAATCTCTGGGAACCGGTGATTGGGGATCGCGGCGCCCACGGCCGCTTTGACGCACGAGCTCTCGATCAAAGCATCGAGCTGGATCTCAATCTCAATCGAAGGAACGTGGGAGTCTTTGCCGCGATCGCGGCTACGGCGATCATCGGGGAACTCCGAAAAGCGGGCAGCGCGAAAGCGCGCGCAGCAAGGAAGCAAAAAGGCGAAAAACTGAGCCGCGAGCTGCGGGAGAAGCGGACACCGAGCCTGCGCCGCCGGCGCGGCATCGTCGGTTTGTCGATGATCGCCTCCGCATCGATGGCGCTGATCGCCCTGTACCAGACCGGCATCATTCCGCATCTTCCCGAACCGTCACTACCGAAACTTGACGCCGACCGCGTCGATGCCTCGCCCGAGGCGTACGAGAAATTTGCAACACCCGACGCGATCCTCGGCCTCGGAAGTTATGTCGCCACGATGGGACTGGCCGCGATGGGAGGAGCCGATCGGGCCAAGGAACAGCCGTGGATTCCACTGGCGCTTTCCGCCAAGATGCTTTTCGACGTCGGACAAGCCGTTCGCTTATCCGTCGATCAAGCGACTAAGCAGAAGGCATTCTGCTTCTGGTGTCTGCTGGCGGCTGCGGCGACATTTGCCAGCGCACCGCTGATCGTTCCAGAGGCAATCGAAGCGGCGCGTGCGATGGCTGGTAAACGCTAATGGGATGACGAGGTCGCAAGGCGTGCGAATTCGGCCTGATCGCGACCGCATCGGATTGAGTTAGCCACAGCACACGCGTTACTAACGGGATGTAGTTTCAACGGGAAGGAAGACAGATGATACGCAGTAAGGATCTTCGGGACTATGCGATCCGCGCGACCGACGGCGCAATCGGCAAAGTGGACGACTTGTATTTCGATGATAAAGATTGGGCGATTCGATATCTCGTCGTTGACACTGGAGGCTGGCTTTTCGGGAGGAAGGTGCTGATCTCGCCGATCGCGGTCGGCAAGCCGGATTGGACGGGCGAGACGCTGCCTGTTTCGCTGACGAAGGATCAGGTCGAAAAAAGCCCGGACATCGACACCAGGAAGCCGGTATCACGTCAACACGAAGCCGCGTACTTCGGATACTACGGGTACCCGTACTACTGGGGAGGCGGAGGTCTGTGGGGCATGGGCGCGTACCCGGGCAATCTGACGACGCAAGACAGGATCGCCGAGCAATTGAAGGCGCAGCAGATGCACACGACGGAGGCATCTGCGGACACCCACTTGCGCAGTTGTTCAGCCGTGATCGGAAACCATGTTCACGCGACCGACGGTGACATTGGCCATGTGGAGGATCTGCTGGTGGATGACCACACCTGGGCGATTCGCTACCTGATCGTGAACACGAGCAATTGGTGGGGCGGCCACTATGTGCTCGTCGCGCCGCAGAAGATCAAGAGTGTGAGCTGGTCCGACAGGAGAGTGTCGGTCGATCTGTCTAGCCAGGCCATCAGAGATGCGCCTGCGTATGACAGGGCCGCGCGACCTGACGGTCAACCCGAGCCAGGGGTCTACAAGCATCGGGGTGTTCCGGACGATTTGGATCACTAAGGAGCTTCTGACCGAATCACGCGCGCAGAGGAGAAGCGACCAATCGCACGCGCCGGTGATCAGGACGCGAGCAACGCATAGTCCTCGGATTCCCAGGTCTTGCGTTCCTTCCAATACAACGTGAATACAATCTTCGACCCGGACGGGAGAGTTGCCGTATTCAGATCCGCGATGTGCGTTCCCAATCCGGTCGGATTCGTGTCGGTGTCATTCACGGTCGACCAATTGTCGGCGCTCCAATGAAGGCGAGCCGGCTCCCGCAGCGATATGCGCAGCGTCGTTCCGGCTTCGAACCCGGAGCGTTTGTTATTGGTCGACCAGAGCGAATGTGACGCACGCCGTTTCTCCAGCAGATAACGCTGCGTCGTCACATCCGGTTGATCGAACACGCGGCCATCTCGTAGAGATCGGATGAGCTTGATGCACTCGGCATGCGCCCACACCAGCGGTCTGGCTGAACCAGACGGTCGACCCAAAAAGAGTTCCCGATCGGGCAAATCCGCTGCATCCCAGCTCTGCTCCGGGATGAGGCCGCCTTCGCCGGCGCATTTCTCGAGCGTCTCCAGTAACGACTCGGCGCGCTCCCTGTTGCCGGCTGCAAGTTCATAGTGCGCTCGCTCACCGGTCAGGAGGGGCCACGCACGTCCGATACCCGTGCCGTCGAAAGGAGCTCCGTCGGCATGTTCGCCGTATCCATCCATATTATAGCGATGCCAGATTGGACCCTGCGGCAACTCGACGCGCAACAGATGATCGACCAGAGTGAGCGTATTGGTGATGCGGGGGTCGTCCGGAGCGCGCAAGCCGAATCGGACCAGCGCCAGAAATCCTGTACTGATGAGTTGAGCAGCAGGCTGCTCCGCGTCCGCCGATGGCCGGTTCTTGATGGGAACGAAACCGGCTGACGGTGACGACGCCGTAGCCGCATCAGGCGGTGCGATCCGTATGTAGTAGCCGTCGACATGGAACTGGCGACACAAATCGGTCTCTCTGACATACGTCCACCGCTCAACCGAGTCGTTCCAGGCGTCAGCGGTCTCGCGCAGGTACTGTGCAGTCTCTCCTTCCCCGTGTGCCTCGGCGAGATCCGCGGCAATGACGAGTGCGGCGATCTCGATCGCGAGTGTGAAGGGTGAATAGCCGGCGTCCTCCTCCCACCGATCTTCTGCCGTCACCGGACCGTTCAGCACGAGAAAGGACGCCGCGCGGCGAACCATGGGCCAGAAACGCGACAAAGCAGATCCGACGAGTGCCTTTTCGCGACGCAGCAGGTCGACGAGCAGAATCGGGAACGCGGTCTCATCCATCTGCACACCGTCCCACCAGGGCCGTCCATCCAGCCACATGTTCTGCGGCCAGTGACCGTCGGCCTCCTGAGTCGCCTCGAGGTACGAGAGAATCCGGACCGCTCTGTCGCCCGCGCCGGCGGCGATCAGCCCCCCAGCCGTTTCGACCAGGTCGCGCGGCCAGACCACATGATAACCACCAAGATCGTTGTCACCCTTGGCGAATCCCCAGGGAATCGACAGACTGGCGATCGTCGCTCCCGCGACGCCCTTCGACTCATGAGTGCGGAGGACCGCAGCCCCGATGCGAAAAGAGTTGGCTCCGGGACGATCGAGCGCCTGAAGCGACTTCTGCCAACTTCGCCACTCGCGGACGTAAGACTTGCGCGCCGCAACGAACCCGTCGAAGAGGCTGGCCCGGGCCGCCTGCCCCGCTTCTGACCACTCCTCACCGAAGCCAACGGCCAGCGTGATCTCGCTCGTGTTTCTGAGATCGATCTCCGCGGTGAGCGCGATGTTGCCGTTTTCGGCGCGGCCATATTTCCATTCCATCTTTTTGTGACGAGAGAGATCCTGCCACCCGTCAGACGTTCCCACGAAGCCAACGGATCGCTCCCGCCACGGCTCCGAGCAAGCGAGCGCCAGTGCGTTACGATCGCGGCTCGCGAACAACATTGGAATTCCTTTGTAATCGCCGACCCAACCACTGTTGCCCATTCCGCAGTTTGCGAGATGAGGCGCCAGCAGCGCGAACAGTCGATAGTCGCCCAGCTTGCCCGACAGAGGAACGAATCGCACACGTTGAAGAACTACGTTTCTGACTGGATCCGAGAGGATCTCCTTTTCGATGCTGTAGCGGCCGTCCTTGCATGTGTTGACGATCTGATAAGCCGGACAACCCGGCGCGAAATAGCTCACGCTCGTTGTCGCATCTCGCTTCTCCTCCGAGAAAAACCCGGGCGCGGTGACGATCAGCCCGAAGTCGCGCGTGCAAGCCTGATCGACCCGAGGAAAATAGATCTCGTTCAGAACGCCATGACTGATCGTGAACCAAACCCGGCTCAACGACGACAGCGCTGTGCCGACGCCTTCTTTTGCACTCGAGGTCCAGCGCGCCTCGGTGCCCGGCCAGCCAGGCGCGAACTCCGCCGACATTTCGCCTTTCGCGGCTCTCATCGCCATTCCACGACGGCCTTGATTTCGTCGCTGGTTGGTCTCGCGAGCGCCTTCGCGAATTCCTCGCGCGGGTAGCGATGGGTGATCAGGCGCGAGACGTTCTCAGCCACTTTCGCCAACGCGAGGGGCAGCAACGCCACCGGTCGCAATCCGCAACGCTCTTCGTGGTCCATATTGCGCAAGCTCGTCTTCATTCCGCCCGAGCGTCGGCGGCCCCTTGGAATCTTAGGCCTTTCTAACATGTACCGCGCTCAACTGGATGGTGCCGTATTCGACGATAACTTCGACTTCTCGTCAACGCTGCACTTGCGCGTGATATCGGTTTGTGACGACACTGAAATTCCGAGCCCGCCCTGATCGATTGCGCAGTTACTGTGACGCGCGCGCCTGCCTCGATCAACGCCGCGATGCTCGCCTTCGATGTTCTTGATCCAGGCCGGAAACTCATGCCATTGGCCGCGCGAGCACCATGACCAGACCCTTTTCCTTCCAGACCGCCACGCGAACACCGTCGATCTGGTGCTCGCCAGGCGCGATGCGCGCCAACTGATTGGCGGGCCGGACTTCGTAGAGCGTGCATGGCACTCCGTGCGAATCAACGTAGAGGATCTGCGCGGCCATCTCACCGGCGAGAGTTGCATAGCGCGCCCCGACGATGCGCATGTTCATCTCCTTCATCATCGCCGGCTCGACCAGCGTGAAATCAAGACTCCTCATCTTTCGCTGCAGCTCTGCGCAAGTCGTGACCCGAAATTCGAGCTCCTGTTTCTCGTTGTGGCCGAAGGCCGCCTGACGAGCAACGGACGCGGCGACCTGCTGCGGTGACGCAGGGATGCGATGTGCCGCCGTCCAAACGAGCGTCGTGAGCGCGATGGCCACCGCAGCGGCAATCCCCATCCAGAGTCGGCGGCCGGATCGGACCGGAGTGCCGGCACGCATCATCTGTTTCACGCGCGCGACGGTCTGAGGAGACGGTCGTTGCGACGCGTAATACTCGCGAATCTGATGGTCAATCTTTTCGATGTTCATGGCAGCACCTGTTGTTTTGCGAGAAGATCCCTGAGCTTCGCCTTCGTCCTGTACAGCAGACTGAGAATCGTCCCGCGCGGACGCGCAGTCAGCTCTGCAATCTCTTCTGCGGTGTACCCCTCCACCACAGCAAGAAACAGCGTTTCTCGTTCTTCCGTTCGCAGCGAACCGAGCGCGCGGTCGAGCAAACCGTTCTGCAGCACGTCTGGTGCTTCCCAGTTCAAGTCCGCCGGTTCCTCCTCGCTGCGGTCGTCGTCGCGATCGAGCGACAGAAAAAGAATCTTGCGGTTGCGGCGATAGCGGTCAATGAAGCGGTTCCGAATGGTTGCAAAGAGATACGACCGCTGCCACGATCCGCCCGAGGCGAGGATCGACAGGCATGCGTCCTGGAGCAGATCCTCGGCTTCGGCTGCGTCATGGGCCAGCGAGAATGCGTATCGATACGCGCGATCCAGTAGCGCGTCGACGTCGTCGGGCATTTGGCGCTGCTGTTCCGCGGGTCTCGAAATTCGCGTTCCCATCCTTCTCGCTTATTTCAACTCGAAGTGGTGTGGCCGCTCCTTCCCATCGATGGCGTGCAACACCGGTTGCGTAACGACGACGGACCTTCCGTTCGGAACGGCGAGAAAGTCGATGTCGTACTTGCGGCCGCTCTGGTCGTGAAAATCCGAACATGCCATCAGGAACTTCCCTTCCTGGATGACGTCCTTGTGCAGGTCGTCGAATTTCAGCGAAAGCAGCTTCGAATCGACGGGACCGTAGTAGTAAAACGTGTCGCCGATGGTGTGCTGCTTGACGTCAGCATCCAAGAACAATTTTGCCTCGTTACTGACGTCGACGAACGAAGAAGGCAATTGATTGCATTCAATCGGCGGCGCCAATCGTCTTGATCCGAGGAGAACTTCCATGAGCGATAGGTTCGACGTGGTCGTGATCGGCGGCGGCACAGCGGGTATGGTCACGGCCTCGGGATGTGCGCGACTTGGGCGAAGGGTGGCGCTCATCGAGAAAGAGGCGCTCGGCGGCGATTGCCTGTGGACTGGATGCGTGCCGACAAAGGCGCTGATCGCGACGGCGAGGCTGATCGATCACGCGGCGCACGCCGACCGCTTCGGCCTCGAGCCGCACCGGTTCGCAGTCTCCCCGCGCCGCATCATGGACTCAATGCGCTCGGCGCGATCCATCGTGCAGAAGAATGATGACCCCGCGCGCTTTCGCACGCTCGGCGTCGACGTCATCGAGGGAAAAGCGCGACTGCTCTCCGCGAATGAGGTGGAAGTCGAAGGCCGGCGTTTGCGGGCCAGAGACGTCGTCATCGCCACCGGCTCGCGAACCGCGATACCGCCGGTCGAGGGCTTGAGCGAAACCGGATTTCTCGACCATGTCTCCTTCCTGGCGCAGGACAGTCTGCCGAAATCGATCGCCATCCTTGGTGGCGGCTCCATCGGGATCGAATTCGCGCAGATGTTTCGCCGCATCGGCAGCGAGGTGACCGTCGTGGAGATGATGGAACAGATCATCGCCCGCGAAGACGCCGACGTCATCACCTTCATACAGCGGTTGCTCGAGGATGAGGGCATCGGCATCCGCACCCGCTGGACGGTCAAACGCGCGCGGCGCGACGGCAGCCAGAAAGTCCTTTCCGTCGAGACCAAGGACGGACGCAACGACGAAATCCGCGCCGACGAGATCTTCATCGCCTCCGGACGGCGCGGCAACACGGAGGACCTCGGGCTCGACGTCATCGGCGTGAAGATGAACCGATCCTACGTCGCCGTCGATGACTATCTCCGCACGAGCGTTCCGCACGTCTGGGCCTGCGGCGACGTTCACGGCGGCATGCAGTTCACGCACGTGGCCGCGTACGAGGCCGTCAAGCTCGTTCGCAATATGCTCTTTCCCGGGAAGAGCAAGGTCGACTACAGCAACGTGCCATGGGGCCTGTACACCGATCCCGAAGTCGGACACATCGGCATGACGGAGGAGGAAGCGGTGGAGAAGCATGGGCGGGCGAACGTGCGCACTTACACCGTGCCGATGGACGACGTCGACCGCGCGGTCGTCGACCGCACTACGCGCGGCTTTCTGAAGATCGTCGCCGACACGGAGGGCCGCATCCTCGGCGCGCACGTCGTTTCGAGCAACGCTTCGACTCTGGTGGAAGAGCTGGTGCTTGCAAAAAAGCACGGCATTAAGGTCGGGCAGCTCGCACAGCTCGTCTCGCCGTATCCGTCGCTCGCCGACGCGGTCCAGAAGGCGGCATCGCAGTATTACGAGAACCTCGGATCGAGCTGGCTGGGAACGATTGCAAAACGCGTAGCGGCGTGGTCGCAGTGAAGCATCACTGCAGTTTTTGAATCAGCTCGTGCAGATCGCTCACGACGATGCCCGGCATCTTCGCCAGCGGATTGAGCGACTTTCCCGGACGCTGCACGAAGGCCGCCTGGCAACCGGCGGCCATCGCCCCGGCGCAGTCCCAGGCGTGCGCGGCGACCATGAGAATGTCGCCCGTCCCGACGCCGAGCTCGCGCGCCGCGTATTCATACGGCTCGCGGGCGGGTTTGTAACGCTTCACCGCTTCGACCGAGAGAATCTTTTCGAAGAGGTCGCTGACTCGCGCCGACTCCAGTTGCGCCTTCGCCGTCTGCGGCGTCGAGTTCGTCAAGGCCGCGACCCGCCTGCCGCGCTTCCCGAGCGCTTCGAGCGCCGGGCGGACATCCCGGATGCGGCGGGAGACGCCTGATCTCGCCCAGGATCGCCTTGCGATCCTCGGCGGCGATCTCGATGCCTGCCTGCACCGCGGTCATGCTGAGCGCTGCATCGGCAGCCTTGCCAAAATCTTCGTATGCACCGGTGATGGTCATCGTCATGGCGATCTGCAGCATTTGGCCGAACCAGATCAGGCGCGCGCTTTTGTCGCCGAATACGTGATGAAAATGCGTGTCCAGTGCCGAGAGGTCGAGAAGGGTTCCGATGACATCGAAGACAACAACCTTGTCCATCCGATCACCTCAGAAGTGCGACCGCCGCGGCCGCGAGCAGCGCCGAAACCGGCAACGTGACGACCCAGGCAAGGAGCATCTCGCCGACGGTCTTCCATCGCACGGCGCGGCCGCCGCTGGAAAGACCCAATCCGACGATCGCGCCTGAGGAGACGTGCGTGGTGGATACCGGCAGCGCGAATTTCGACGCCAGTCCGACCAGAACCGAGGTGACCAGATTCGCGGCAAATCCGTTCGCCGGTGTGATGGGCGTGATCTTTTCGGCGAGTGTACGGGTGACGCGGAATCCGGCGACGAGACTTCCGGCACCCATGGCCAGCGCGACGAGCGCGTAGGCCGGCTCGGTAGTGATGCCGATGGCCGCTGCGGCGGCAATGCCGAGGGCCAGGATCTTCGGGGTGTCGTTGAGACCGCGGAAGAAACTGGTCGCCCCGGAGGAGATCCAGTGCAGCGTGTCGATGGCACTGAAGCGCGCCACCGCGGTCGTACACGACTCAGCCGCTGCCACCTCGACCGTTGAAAAGGGTTCGCGAAACGAAAAACCTTCCGGCGTGATGGCTACCGTGTCGCGCTGCTCGAGGCAGACGCAGTAACGATCGAACCGCGCAAACAGCGGGCGAATCAGCGGGAGAACAGCAATCACCAGAACGAGCGACATCACCGGCGACGCGAGCAGCGGAAGCGCGATCTTGGTGCTGATCGCGCTCCACACGACCCCGTGCAATCCCGCGTCGACCATCGCCGCGCCTACTAGTCCCCCTGCGAGCGAGTGCGTGGTGGAGACCGGGAGTCCGGTCAGCGTCGAAATCAGCAGCCAGCCGATGGCGCCCACGGCGACCGCGAGCAGAAACGACGGCGCGGTTGTCGGCTGAGTGAGGACCCCTTTCCCGCTGAACGTCTTCACCAGCGCCTGCGAGGCGAAGCCGGCGGTGAGCGCCCCGACCACCGTGCAGAACGAACCCCAGATCACAGCTCGTCGGTAGTTCGTAATGCCCGATCCGACAAGTGTGGCGATTCCCTTCGAAACATCGTTCGCGCCGTTCGCGAACGCCAGGATGAGGGTGAGGACGATGAGAAGGACGATCATCAGCAGCATCCTTCCGGACCGCAGCACGCGTACCCGGCACGCTCTTCGCCGGGCTCGAGGATGGCGAACATGCCCTTGTACGGCGGGTTTGACAGCTTGGCCACCGTATCCGTGCAGATCTCGTACGGCTCGTTGCGCGGGAACTGGTGTCCTTCCTCGTCGATGAACGCCTTCGCCGGTCCGAGATAAACGGCGCGGTGACCTTTGAAAACGCAGCCGGAGGTCTTCTCGAACTTGTATCCGCGGACTGTGACAGAAAAGAACGGATATCCTTCGACGTCCTTCCAGTAGCTCTTCTTGAGCACCTCCAGTCCATAGAATCCGGCGCGCTCCAGCTCGGAAAGGAATTCTTCCTGGGTCAGCGCGCCGACGAGGCATTCGCCCCACAGTTGCGGATTCACTTTGAGGTGGGGCGGCACGCGCGTCTCGCTGACGATGTCCGAGATGAGAATGCGGCCGTGATCCTTCAGCACGCGCCACATTTCACCGAACACGCGCGGCTTGTCGGGCGAGAGATTCACCACGCAGTTCGACGTCACCAGGTCGACGCTCTTCGACTCGACGGGAATCTGCTCGAGAAAACCCTCGCGAAACTCGACCGCGTCGTATCCCAGAGCGGCGGCCACGCGCGGCTGGTTCTCGCGCGCAACGTGCAGCATGCGGTCCGTCATGTCGACGCCGATCGCCTTGCCCGTGGGGCCGGCGAATTTCGCTGCGATGAAGACGTCAATGCCTGCGCCGGAGCCGAGGTCGACGACCACTTCACCCGCTTTGATGCCGGCACTCGTCATCGGCGATCCGCATCCGTAAAAACGATCGAGGACGTCTTGCGGAATGTGCGCGATCGTGCTGTCGTCGTATTTCGTCGGACAGCAGAGCTCCGCTCGTGGCTTCTCGGCAGCGTTGCGGTAGAACTCGCGCACTTTCGCGCGCGGCTTGTCGACGTCGAAAGACAGCACGCAATTCGAGTGCAGCGTCAGGACCGGCTGTTCGGCAAGTGCGCCGTCGGCGGTGCCGCAGGCGATCGCTCCCTCGCCCATCGCATGCAGCACCAGAGGCGCGTCGTAACCGGAGCGCGCATTTTTTCGCGCGCGCTTCTCCTCTCCCAACTCGCGCATGACGCGCCTGGTCAGCTCGACGGTGATCGGATAGTACGGATCGACACCGAGGAAGTCGCCGGAGAAGCACCAGGCGTGCTCGATGTCGCCGCCGCCGGTCAGGAAACGGAACGGATCGTTCGACACGGCTGCATTTCGCGCGAGCGTCGCCTTCCGCAGTTGCGAAATGATGGGCGAGCTTTCGATGATCTCCGCGAGCGCGCTCTTCCGCACGTCGCCGCACACGAGCGCTTTCTCGTTCGCCAGCGCCGCCGACGGGTACACGGTTCCATCGGCATAGACGCACAAAGAGTCCCATCCCGCGTTGCCGAGGTCGTATTTGATGCCGGGGACGCCGTTGACGCGGCGCTTGACGGCCTCGATGTTGTCGAGCAGAACGCCTTCGCTTCGCGCCGCTTCGACCGTCTTCATCACCGCTTCGAGCAGCGCGAGATGTTCGGGGAAAAAGCCGTTGTCCGACTCCGCCGCGCGTCCGCGTCTGTGACTCCACATCAAATGCTGAGTGCGGGCGCCGACGCGCTTCGCGATCGCTGCGATCTCCGGCAGCTCATCGAGATTTTCCTCTGTCGTGACGGTCGTGAGCGAGACGTCGAAGCCGAGATCGGAGAGGATGCGCGCGCCGTCGAGCGCCTTGTGAAACGTGCCGGCGCCGCGGATCGGATCGTTTGTTGCGGGCCGGGCACCGTCGATCGAGACCTGAAATTTCACTTTTCCGCGATCGAGCGTCCGCAACAGCTCGCGAACGCGGCCCGCGAACAGCGTCGCGTTCGTCAGCACGATCAACTCGCAGCCGTGCGTCTGCGTGATGTGCGTGGCGAGATCGAAAATGTCGCGCCGAAGGAACGGCTCGCCGCCGGTGATGTAGACGCGTTCAATGCCAAGCGCGGCGGCGGCATCGATCGTCGCCACAATGTTCTCAGTGAGCATTCCCGCGATTCCGTTCGGCCCGGACGAGACGAGGCAATGCGTACACGAGAGGTTGCACGCGTTGTTGATCTGCAGCCACAGCTCGCGAAGGCCGTCCGGCGCGATGTATGCCGCGCGGCCGGCATACGGCTGGCGCTGCAGTGGGGCATCGAACAGCATCGACGCGCGGTTGAGCGCTGCCAGGAAGTCGTGCACGTGCAGCCACGCTTTGCCGGCTTCGAGCTGATGGCGC
>JALYZI010000273.1 GCA_030948915.1 Acidobacteriota bacterium | reverse complement strand
CGGTCGCGCAGCGGTTGAAAATCGTCGACCGCGAATTTCCCATCGCGTATGTCGGCGGCGCATTCAAAGCCGGTGAGCCGATCCTTGCGCCGATGCGCGAAACGGTGCTGGCGAAAGCGTCGCGCGCGAACATCGCCCCCCCGCAGCGAACACCGGTTGAAGGCGCCGCGATGATGGCGATTCGCGCGGCCGCCGCGCCGCGTCCAAGCCGCCGCGCCATATGACGGTTTCACTCCCGCACGACGTGACGTAGATCACGTTCTCACCTGTGACGCGAAATTTGCATCCTTTAACTTGTGAAAGCGGAAGTATGCTCCGCGAAAGAGGAGGAGTCATGAGACATCGTGCGTTATTTTTCAGCGCTGTAGTTGGGCTGCTTTTCGTCGGCAGCCTCTCGGCACAAACCCTTGGAGCAGTGCTCACCGGATCACAGGAGACTCCCGCGCCGTGCGCAACACAAGGTTCCGGGAATGCCACGGTGACGTTCGACTCGACGCGTCAGAACATCAACGTGACGATCACCGTTGCGAACCTCGGCAGCCCGATCAACAACTTCCACATTCATGAGGGCGCGGCGGGTGTCTCTGGTCCGGTTGTGCTCAACCTCATCGGACTCGGTGGAACGTTCGTGAATGGAACAATGACCGGCACGTTTCCGGTGACCGACGCGGCATTGGTCGGCCGGATGCTGCAGAATCCCGGAAATTTTTACGTGAATGTGCACACCGCTCAGTGTCCGGGCGGAGCGATCCGCGGCCAGCTCGCATTCAATAGCGGCGGTCCGGTCATGTATGCCGCAGAGCTGCGCGGATCGAAGGAAACTCCGCCAAACTCGAGCAATGCCTTCGGCAGCTCCCTCGTGACGTTCGATCCGAACAACAGCACGCTGGCCTTCGAAGTGGCCACCAGCGGCATCACCGGCCCGAGCGCATCGCACATTCATCGCGGAGCGGCGGGGGCGGCCGGTCCGGTGATCATCAATTTCGCGACGTCGGCGGCGGCGTTTCTGAACGGAAGATTGAGCGGATCGGGCGCGATCTCGACTCTGCAATCGTCTTCATTTCTGGCGACCGATTTGACTGCTCTTGCGAGCGCGAGCACAGCCAATGGGTATTACGTCAACGTTCACTCTCCCGCCTTTCCCGGCGGAGAGATTCGCGGCCAGCTAGTGCCGGCGCAGGAAGTCGATATTCCTGTTGCGGGACACGCGACGAATGGCATCGGTCAGACGTTCATCAGCGACGTCCGCATTTTCAATCCTTCGTTCGATACTCCGACAACCGCTCTCGTCGAGTTCTTCCAGGCCAGCAACTCCGCGAATACCAACGCCACCACTTCGATGGCGGTCAATCTTCCGGCGCGTGGAACGGCGGTGCTCAACGATGTCGCCGGCCCTGCCACTTTGAATGCCGCCGGTGTCGGCGCGCTTCGAATTTCCAGCGCGGCCACGATTCTTGCGACGTCGCGCATCTACGTGAATACCAGCACCGGCAGCTTCGGTCAGTTCGTGCCGGCTTTCAGCCGCGCGAGCGCGCTGCGTCGCGGCGTCATCGCGCAGGTCTCGAACAATATTGGCCTCGCCACCGGATTCCGCGGGAACCTCGGCTTGTTCAATCCGAATCAGTCGCTGGTGACCGTGCGCCTTGAAGCGCGTGATCCGAACGGCGCCGTCGTCGCATCGAACGTCGTCACGCTGCAGGCACTCTCGCAGCAGCAGAACGCAATCAGCGTCTACTTCCCCGGCGTCGATGTCTCGAACCTCGCGAATCTAACGATCAGCTTTGACGCGAGCTCGGGGATTTTTGCTTATGTCTCTGAAGTCGACAATACGTCCGGTGACTCGTTCCTGATTTCCGCGCAGCCCGATCCCGGCGTCGCAGCGCAGCAGCAGTAAGGTAGCGTCGGAGGGGCGGTCGATCAGGCCGCCCCTCCAATTAGACTTGGAGTGTGCTGGCGTTCACGCGTCGTCATTGGCTGACGCTCGCAGCGGGTGTTCTCGCCGCAATCCTCGTCCTCACTGGCCGCGTCACTCCGCGGGGGGCGGCGCAAGCGATCGATGTCGATCTTCTCCTCGTGCTGTTCGCGCTGCTGACGGCGATCGAGATTCTTCGCGCGTCCGGCTGTCTCGATCTGGCGGTGGATTCGACACTCCTGCGCTTCCGCACGACCCGCGGATTCTCGCTGGCACTCGTGCTCATGAGCGGTGTCGTCGCATCGCTGGTGACGAACGACGTCACACTGTTCATCATCATTCCGTTCACGATTGTCGCGAGCCGCTTTTCGGATTTCGACGTCGAAGACGCGATCGTGCTCGAGATTGTGGCGTCGAATCTCATCGGATGTCTGACGCCGCTCGGCAATCCGCAGAATCTGTTTGTGTTTCACCGATCGGGATGGTCTGCCGCGCATTTCATCTTCGTGATGCTGCCGTTTGTCGTGTGGAGTGTCGCGGGACTGCTCGCTGCGCTGTTTCTACTTGGACGATCGCGTCCGATGGTCACCACGCCGGTGGAATTGCCGGCGCTCCAGCGCAGCGCGGCGGTCGGCGGCGCGATTTGCTTCGGTCTCGTCCTTCTGGAGATTGCTCGCCTCACGAACGCGTGGCCGGCCGCCATTGGTGCGTCGATCGCCGGCGCGATTTTTCTCCGCCGCAGAATCTTCTCGATTGACTACTCGATCGTGCCGCTGTTCTTTTTCACGTTCATCATCGTGGAAGGCCTACGTACGATGCATGTCTATCGCGAATCGGCGAATCTTTTTCTCACGTCGATCGGCCTGTCGCAGATCATCTCGAACGTCCCGGCGACGATTCTGCTTTCGCCGATCGCGGGCGATCGATGGCGCGAGCTTCTCTACGGCGTGAGCGCCGGCGGATGCGGCACGATCATCGCCTCGCTCGCCAATCTCCTCGGCTGGCGGATCTACGTGCGCGAATCGAATCGCGACAAGAGATTCTTCTGGAGCCTCACGGCGATCAACTTCGCGTTTCTTGCCTGGGTTGCGATCGGAGGATGGCTGCTGCTTACCGCACACTCCGATCCCGCACCGCGCGAAACTCGTCGCCCGGCTTCCAGTTCGGCATCGATGCCGCGTTCGATGCATCCCATCCGAGCCAGTATCCGAGTTGCGCCATCTGCACGGCTTCCGACCAGTCCCAGGTCGGATCGAATTCGTCGCTCGGCTGGTGATAGCGGTGCTCGCGGTAATCGCTCGACATTTTCGCGGCCCACTCTTTTCCTTTTCCGATGACGTCTTGACCGGCCTCGATTGAAAAAGCCGGAATGCCGGCTTTGCCGAGGCTGAAGTGATCGGAGCGGTAGTAGTGACCCTGTTCCGGTTCCGGATCGGGAGAGATCGAGAGTCCCATCGCTTTCGTGACGCGTTGAGCGCTCGGGAAAAACGTCGTGCGCTCCGCGCCGTTCATCACGACGTCGCGCACGCGTCCGAGCTCCGGGATCGCATCGTAATTGAGATTCAGCGCGATGCGTCCCGCCGGAATTGGCGGATGCTGTCCGAGGTAAGCCGATCCGAGCAGTCCTTGTTCTTCGGCCGCGACGGCGGCGAAGTAAATCGAACGTTTCGGCGCCGGCTTCGTGTTCGCCCACACGCGCGCCATCTCGAGCAGCAGCGCGCAGCCCGATGCGTTGTCGATTGCGCCGTTGTAAATTGCGTCGCCGCGCTCATCGGGTCGTCCGATGCCGAGGTGATCGTGATGCG
>JALYZI010000095.1 GCA_030948915.1 Acidobacteriota bacterium | reverse complement strand
CCTAAGTCCTGAGTGGTCGATTCGAGCGGAGCCTCAGGACTCAGGACTCAGGACTCAGGACTTTTGCTATCCTTTCCCGCCCACAAGGAGACCACATTGAAAAAGCTTGCTCTGCTCGCGATCGTCTCGCTGTTCGTCGCATCAGTTTTCGCCGCCGATTCGGCGCCCGCAAATGCCAAGCGTTACGGCAACTGGGGCGTCGACCTCGAAGGCATGGACCGAACGGTCAAGCCGGGCGATGACTTCTTCGGCTACGTCAACGGGCATTGGGCCGCCACGACGCAGATTCCGCCCGACAAGACCGCCTACGGCGCTTTCGCGGTCCTCGGCGATCTGTCCGAGGCGCGCGTGCACACGCTGGTCGACACGTGGGCGGCCAAAAAGAATCTGAAGCCCGGCTCGGATGAAGCGAAGGTCGCGACGATCTATCGCACGTTCCTCGATGAGGCCACCGTCGAGAAGCTCGACGCAAAGCCGCTGCAGCCTTACCTCGACGCCGTAAAAAAAGCGGAGACGCGCGACGATATCGCGCGGCTCATGGCGCGCGGGGCGCACTCGTTCGGCAGCTCGTTCTTCGGAGCGAATGTCGGCGACGATCAGAAGAATCCGGATCGCTATACGCTCTACATGAATCAGTCGGGACTCGGCCTTCCCGATCGTGAGTACTACCTCCGCGACAATTTCAAGCCGCAGAAAGAGCGCTATCAAAAGTACGTCGCCGACATGCTCACGCTCGCCGGCTGGGACAATCCGGAGAAGAACGCCGCCGACATCGTGGCGCTTGAAACGAGGGTCGCCGAGGCGCAGTGGACGCGCTCGGAGAGCCGCGATCGCGACAAAACCTACAACCCCATGACGATCGCCGATCTCGAGAAAGATGCGCCCGGTTTCCCGTGGCGCGTCGCTTTCAAGGAAGCCGGCCTCGAGAAAGTCGATCGCGTCGTCGTGCGTCAGAACACCGCATTTCCCAAACTGGCGAAGATCTTCGCCGAGACGCCCATCGAGACGCTGAAGGCTTACGAGGCGTTCCACGTCGCCGACGACTCGGCGCAGCTTTTGTCGAAGCGCTTCGTCGATACGGCATGGGAGTTCCACTCGAAATTTCTCAACGGCGCACAGGAAGAACGTCCGCGATGGAAGCGCGCAGTCGGCGCGGCCGAGGGCGCGATGGGGGAAGCGATCGGACGCACGTACGTCGCCGAATACTTTCCGCCCGAGTCGAAGGCCGCGATGGAGAGTCTCGTCGCGAATCTTCGCGCCGCAATGAAGATGCGCATCCAGAACCTGACGTGGATGGGGGCGGACACGAAGGCCAAAGCGCTCGAGAAGCTGTCGAAGTTCGGCGTGAAAATCGGGTATCCCGCGAAATGGCGCGACTACTCCGGCCTCAAGGTGAAAGAGGGAGATGTCGTCGGCAACGCGGAGCAGGTCGGCCGGTTCCAGTGGGATTACCAGCTCAGCCGCCTGAGCAAGCCGGTCGACAAGGGCGAATGGGGCATGACGCCGCAGACGGTCAACGCCTACTACACGCCCGTCAAGAATGAAGTCGTCTTCCCGGCCGCGATTCTTCAGCCGCCGTTCTTCGATCCGAAAGCCGATCCAGCCGTTAACTACGGCGGCATCGGCGCCGTGATCGGCCACGAGATCACGCACGGTTTCGACGATCAGGGACGCAAGTCCGACGGCAGCGGCATGCTGCGCGACTGGTGGACCGCCGAAGACGCGGCGAAGTTCGAGGCACAGGCGGCGAAACTCGGCGCGCAATACGAGGCCTTCAATTTCCCGCAGCTTCCGGGACTGCACATCATCGGCAAGCAGACGATGGGCGAGAACATTGGCGACCTCGGCGGTATCCTGATGGCGCTCGATGCCTATCACGTTTCGCTGCACGGCCAGCCCGCGCCGGTGATCGACGGCTTCACCGGCGATCAGCGCGTGTTCCTCGGATGGGCTCAGGTGTGGCGGACGATGATGCGCGACGGTGC
The DNA here is from genome assembly GCA_030948915.1 of Acidobacteriota bacterium. Lineage (GTDB taxonomy): Bacteria > Acidobacteriota > Thermoanaerobaculia > Gp7-AA8 > Gp7-AA8 > Gp7-AA10. Next base: position 11,690 of record JALYZI010000095.1, on the reverse strand, counting down.
CCTGCGCCAGCAGTTGATGACCAATCCGCATTCGCCTGGCAACATCCGTGCGATCGCGCCGCTGCGTAATGTGGATGCATGGTACGAAGCGTTCGGCGTGAAGGAAGGCGACGCGAATTACGTGAAGCCGGAGGATCGCGTCAGGATCTGGTAAGAAGGCACAGTGGTTGCTCTATCTATAGATGGAGGAACCCTATGTCTGAAGAGAAAAAAGTGACCGAGACCAAGATCGAGCGAAAGAACGACTTTTTCGGCAATCCGAAAGAGGAGAAGACGACCACAACCGAGAAGACGAAGGACAACACCTTCGGCGATCGCAAGACGACCACAACTGTAGAGCGCAAAGAAGAGTAGGCATTAGTCTGGAGTGCGGCTTGCCGCCGCACTCCAACGATCACACCATCTTTCCCTCGAGCTCGCTCCACCGTTTGTACAAGCGATCGACTTCCGCCTCCGCCTGGCGGAGCTCGGCGAAGCGTTGCTGCAGCGCGTCCGAATCGGTTGCGATTGACGGATCCTCGGCGCGGCGGCGCGCATCGGCAAGACGTTGCTCCGCGATGAGTAGTTGCTGTTCCATTCCATCGAATTCGCGCTGCTCGATATAGCTCAGGCGCCTCGCGCGTTGTCGGTTGTCAGTTGTCGGTGGTCGTGCCGGCTCGGAGGCTGACGATCGATTCGATTCCCATTGCGAATAGTCGGCGAAGTATTCGGCGCGGCCGCTGCCGTCGAGCGCCAGAATCTGCGTCGACACGCGATCGATGAGATAGCGATCGTGCGTCACGAGCACCAGCGCACCGGGAAATTCGAGGAGGGATTCTTCGAGCACCTCCAGCGTCGGGATGTCGAGGTCGTTCGTTGGCTCGTCGAGAACGAGCAGATCGGCCGGCTTGAGCATCAGCCGCGCGAGGATGACTCGCGCTTTCTCGCCCCCGGAGAGTTTCGAGACCGACATGTCGAGCTGCTCGTAGCGGAAAAGAAACCGCCGCGCCATTTCCGGCGCGACGTAATCCCGCAGCGTTTTCGTCGGATCGAGGCTTTCGCGATTCTGATCGAAGTAAACGACGCGCAAGGCGCCGGCCGGTTCGATCGTTCCGGCGTCCGGCACAAGCTCGCCGACGATCACGCGCAGCAGCGTCGTCTTCCCCGCTCCATTCGGACCGAGGACGCCGAGGCGCGAGCCGGGTGTGAGGAGGAGGTCGAGATCATCGAAGAGCCCCGCCTTGCGCAAACCCTTTCCGACCCAAAGACGTTTCGTCTTGCGATCGGAAGCGGTGAAATCGATTTTCGCCGTCGCCACCCGCGCGCGATCGCGTCCCTCGGCCAGCTCGCCGATGATTTTCTCCGCATTGGTGATCCGGGCCTTGGCCTTCGTGGTGCGCGCTTTCGGTCCGCGCCGCAGCCATTCCATCTCGCGGCGCACGCGATTGGCGAGCGTCTCCTGATACGCGGCTTCGTTCTGCAGCAGCGCGTCGCGCTTCTCGAGAAAATCGCTGTACTTCCCATCGATCTGCAGGAGCCCGTCGGGGTAAGCGCGATTGAGCTCGAGCATGCGCTTCGCGATGTTCTCCAGAAAGTAGCGGTCATGACTTACGACGACGAAAGCCTCGGGCTCGCTTTTCAGCAGCGCCTCGAGCCACAGGATCGCTTCGACGTCGAGATGGTTCGTCGGCTCGTCGAGCAGCAGGATGTCCGGTTCGAGCGCCAGCTCGCGCGCGATGGCCAGCCGCTTGCGCCAGCCGCCGGAGAGCGCGTCGGTCGGGATCGATCGATCCGTGAAACGGGCCTTGCCGAGCGCGCGGCCGATGCGCGACGTTTTTTCGTAGTCGTCGAGCGTCGTCTCGTGCTGCATCGCATCGACGAGGACATCTTCGATCGACATCCCAGGCGTGAAGACGGCATCCTGCGGAACGTATCCGACGCGAACGCCTCTGCGGATCGTGCGCGTGCCGGAGTCAGGCTGCTCGATGCCGGCGAGAATTTTCAGCAGCGTCGATTTGCCCGATCCGTTCGGACCAATGAGGCCGATGTGATCGCCCCCGTTGATCGCGAAGCCGAGGTTTTCGAAGAGCGGACGCGAAGTGAACGACTTCGCGAGCGACTCGCAGGAGAGAAGAACGGGCATGTGGGGTCACTTCGACTGCGCGATCCTGCCACCGACGATCGTGATCTCGGCCTCCGTCTTCGGCAGCTCCGGAAGCGGGACAGTGAAAATGTCCTGCGACAGCACCGCGAGATCGGCAAGCATGCCGTTGGCGATCGTGCCTTTTTCTCTCTCCGTGAACTCGGCGTAAGCGGAGCCGCGCGTGTACGCGATCACGGCCTGCTCACGCGTGATCGCCTCGCCCGGATTGATCGGGTGGGTGGCGGCGAACATGACGTTCAACCACGGATTGAGCGCGCCGTCGGATCCGATCGCGATCGGAATTCCATCTGCGATGAGCGATCGGAACTGCATGAATGCGCGCATGCGCTCGGAACCATAGCGCGCCTGCACGATCTCTCGAATGGTGAAGTGCGACGGATTCTGCACGACGATCACCCCAAGCCGTTTGGCGTCGGGAATGAACTGCGAGATGAAATCGCCATGCTCGATGCGTACGCGCTTCGCCGGCCAATCGGCATGGACCTGATTCATGGCCGCGAACAATTTCGCGATGGGCACGTCTCCCGCCGCGTGGATCAAGAGCTGTTGATTGCTCCGCGCAGCAACTTCCACGGCATGCCGAATCTGCTCGTCCGTGAAATTCATCCGGCCGCGCTGGTCAGGCCGATCGGAATACGGCTCGCGCAGCGCGGCGTCGCGCTCGATCGGCGTGCCATCGGCGATGTATTTCGCCGGCCAACGCGTCGCATCGGACACGCGCGCCATCTGCACTTCCATCCATCGCCACCGCAGCGGCGTTCCAGTCTGCGATTCGAGCCGCATCAGCCGTTCGATGGAAACGGAGGGCATGCTCTGCACGCTCGTGATGCCGAAGCGGAGTGCGGTCTGAGCAAAGCCGCGCATCGATGCGACAAGCGCCGCATCCGGCAATGCCTCGCTGGTTTCTTTGGCTTTCATCCACAACGCGTGCTCGTACACCCAGCCATTCAGCCGGCCATCCTTCCGCCCGTACCACCCGCCCGGAGGATCGGGAGCGTTGTCGCCGATCTTCCACGCGCGCAAACCGGCAGTGTTGGTCAATACCTGATGCCCCGCGAAATTGTCGAGGTAGACGGGATGGCGCGGGGCGGCGGCGTCGAGAGCTTCGCGCGTGAGCGATGGATCTTCGAGAATCGCCGGCGGAATCGTCGCGCGTAGCCAGGTTCCTTCGGGCGCGCGCTTTGTCGCATCCAGGATCTGGTTCATGACGTCGGCGACCGAAGCGTTGTCGGCGATCGCGACGTACTGTCCGAACGCAGCCCACGGCGCGTGCACGTGCGCGTCGTTGATGCCGGGGACGACGACGCGGCCATGCAGCTCGATCACGCGCGCCGCATTCTTACCGATCTCGGCAGTCGATCCGACCGCCACGATGCGATCCCCGCGAATCGCCACCGCCTCGGCCCACGGGCGGGTGGGATCGGCGGTGAAGACTTTGCCGCCGGTGAGGATCAAATCTGCCGGCTGACGCGCTGACGCACAGCCGAATAGAAAAAGGAGTAGAAATCGCCGCATCCCGCGAATTGTAGATGGAGGCGCTACGCTTCGCGAATGATCCGCTCTTCGCCCTTCGGCATCGGCAACAGCATCGGCACTCGCCGCCGATACTCCTCGTAATCGGCGCCGTATTCGCGCGCCAGGTCGCGCTCCTCGAACTGGATCGCCACGACGATGTAGGCGGTGGTCATGGCCGCGAACCCGAAGTGCGCGATGGTCATGTGCGGCGTCGACCAGAACGCGATGATGAATCCGAGGTAGAGCGGATGGCGCACGAAGCGATACGGCGCGGGCGTCGCAAACTCCACCTTGGTGTATGGACGGCCCATGAGAAACAGCCACACCTGACGCAGACCGAAAAGATCGAAGTGATTGATCAGGAAGGTCATCACGAGAACCTGCGCCCATCCGAACGCGAAGAGAATCCAGATCGCGATCCGCGCCGCCGGCTGCTCCACCGACCACACGACTCCGCCTAATGGGCGCCACTGCCACAGCAGGAATCCGAGGGCGAGACTCGCGAAGAGAACGTAGGTCGAGCGCTCGATCGGCACGGGCACGATTCGCGTCCATCGCTCCTTGAACCATCGGCGTGCCATCACGCTGTGCTGCACCGCGAAAATCGCCAGCAACGCGGCGTCGATGGCAATCGACTGCGCCAGCGGACCGGCCGGTGCGCCATCCACACGCGTCGGCACAAAGAAGCCGCCGACAAACGCGATGGCGTACAAGAAGGTCGCGAGAAAAATAACGTATGCGATGAGGCCGTAGGCGAAGAAAAGCGCGCGTTTTAGCATGCAGCCACATTGCAGCCTCAGACCGCGGAACGCGATGGGACGACTGTCCCGATCCGATAGAATCGGCCCGAGGCTCAGTAGGACGAATGTCCCGGCAGACCATCCGCTATCTCAGAACGTCCGACGACGTGCGCATGGCGTGGGCCGAGGCGGGCAGCGGGCCTCCGCTGGTCAAAGCGTCAAACTGGCTTTCCCATCTGGATCTCGATTGGGAAAGTCCGGTCTGGCGCCACTGGCTGCGCTTCTTCTCCGATCATTTCCATTTCATCCGATACGACGAGCGCGGATGCGGCATGACCGATTGGGACGCATCGAATCTTTCGATGGAGCGATGGACCGACGATCTTGAAGGCGTCATCGACGCCGCGCGTCTCGATGAACCCATCACACTCCTCGGCATCTCGCAGGGCGCCTCGACCTGCGTGTCGTACACGATCCGCCATCCCGAACGCGTTTCGCGGCTCATTCTGTACGGCGCTTACGCGCGCGGCGTGTTCAAGCGCGGACAGCCCGACAGCGAGCGCGAGTACCGCGCGATCATCGACCTGGCACGAGTTGGATGGGCGAAAGACAACCCCGCATTTCGACAGGTGTTCACTTCGCGATTCATTCCGGGAGGCACTGAGGAGCAGATCCAGTGGTTCAACGATCTGGTGCGGAAGACGACGTCGCCGCAGATCGCGGCCCCGATTCTCGAGACTCGCGGATACGTCGACGTGGTCGATCTGCTCGACAAGATCCACGTGCCGACGCTCGTGCTGCACGCGCGCAATGACAACGTAGCGCCGCTCGCGGAGGCCAAGCTACTCGCGTCGGGCATTCCGAACGCCGAATTCGTGGAGCTCGACTCGTGCAATCACGTTCTGCTGGAGCACGAGCCGGCGTGGAAGCGTTTCTGCGAAGCGGTGCTCGATTTCACGGGGAGAGAAAGTCGTTCGCTGCCGTTCGCGTCGCTTTCGCCGCGCGAGCGGGAGATTCTGTCGCTGCTCGGCGAAGGCCTCAGCAATGCCGGCATCGCTGCGCGACTCGGCATCAGCGACAAGACTGTTCGCAATCAGCTTTCCAAGTTGTTCGACAAGCTGGGAGTGTGGACGCGCGCGCAGGCGATCGTGTTCGCGCGCGATCGGGGATTCACGCGGTGATGTCCTTCCCCATCCCCGACCCGCCCACCCAGTCGTTCTGGGACGGTTCGTGCGCGCTTCGGGAGATCCTCACCCGCAAGCTTTCGCCGGATGCTTTCGCGCGGGCCGAGCCGCAGCTTCGCGAGATGGGCGATCTCGCGGTTCGGGTCGTTGCGCCGCTGGCCGCGATTGCGGATCGCGAGTCGCCGCGGCTCGTCTCCAATCGCGTCGAGTATCACCCGTCGTATCGCGAGATGGAACGGGTCGCATACGGCTCCGGCATGGTCGCGATGAAATATGAGGCAGGGGGTTCACACCTCCTCTCATTCGCGCTCGGATATCTGTTCGCGATGGCCGAGATGGGCCTCTATTGCCCGGTGTGCATGACCGACGGTGTCGCGCGCGTCGTCACACGTTACGGCTCGCCCGAGCAAGTGGCGCGCGTCGTTCCGCACATGGGATCGCGCGACGCCGCCGACCGCTGGACCGGCGCGATGTTCGTCACCGAGAAGGCCGGAGGATCGGACGTCGGAACAAACCAGACGATCGCGCGAAACGGCCGCCTGACCGGGCTGAAGTGGTTCTGCTCCAACGCCGACGCGAACGCGGTGCTGATCACCGCGCGTCCCGAAGGAGCCGCCGCCGGGACGAAGGGCCTGCGGACGTTTCTCCTGCTTTCACGCGAGGGCGTGCAGATCGAACGCCTGAAGGTGAAGCTCGGCGTGCGCTCGATGCCGACCGGCGAAGTGCGCCTGACAGACGCGCCGGCTGAGGAGATCGGCGGGTTCGGCGCGATGCTGGAGATGATGAATCTCTCGCGGCTGTACAACGCTGTCGCCGCGGTTGCGGTCATCGGTCGCGCGATCCACGAGGCGCGCTACTACATCGAACGGCGCCGCGCTTTCGGGCGTCCGGTCATCGAGCATCCGCTGGCGGCCGAGACGCTGCTCGACCTCGAAGCGAAACATCTCGCCGCGATGCTGCTGACGTTCGAAACGGTCGACGCGCTCGATCGCGCCGATGCCGGTGATGAAGAATCCGCACGGCTGCAGCGCGCGCTCGTCCCGCTCGTGAAAGCGGTCACCGGAAAGCTCGCGGTGCCGTGTGTGTCGGAGGCGATGGAGCTGATTGGCGGGAACGCGTACATCGAGGAGTCGCCGCTTCCGCGCATGCTGCGCGATGCGCAGGTGCTGCCGATCTGGGAAGGGACGACGAACATCATGGTGCTCGACGCGCTGCGCGTCGCGCGCAAAGAAGGCGGGCACGAGATCATGTTGTCGCGAATCCGCAGGCACTTTCCGCGCGAGGCCGAGGAGATCGGCGCAACATTCGCGAACCTCGAGGAGCGAGGTGCGCGCGGGTGGGTGGGGCGCCTGGCGCACGCGTTCGAGATGACGCTGCTCGCGGAGATCGGCAAAACCGATGTGATCGAGCGGCTGCTTCTGTTCGGTGAAAAAAAAGGGCGGCTGTCCGCCGCCCCTTTCCTTTGAATTACGCCGTTGCGACGTACTTGTGGCTGGTCGAGGTCGAGACCTCGTAGGTGCGAACTTCCGGTGAGCCGGTGATGAAAGGCTCGAGAAGCTTGACGATCTGAGGATCCGTGTCCCTGGTGTAAGCGTCGAGCTGCGCCTTGTCGTTCCACAGCGAGATTCCGACCGTTTCGTCGTTCTCGCGGAACATGGTGATCTGATCGCGGAAGCCATTGGCTTTGCGAAGAATCGGAAGAATCTCTTTCTCGAACTTCGAGGCAACTTCCTTCACGTGGTTGGCTTTGACCTTGAGCGTGACGTTGCGTGCAAACATATTTGAAACTCCTTTCGGGGTCCAAGGGGCGAAGCAAGTCGGGATACTGCCCTGGTTCAGCATCAGGACTGTGATCAATAGGTTCTTGATGACGAGCGGATCATATGGCGCTTTACTAACTTTGTCAAGCTATTTGCGACGCCCACTCATGTATAATCACTTTGGTTAAGTAGTCCTGAGTCCTGAGTCCTGAGGCGACGCGTCGGCCTCATGCACACTCAGGACTCAGCACTCAGGACTCAGGACTTCTTTTTATGGATTTCTCCTTCGTCGTGCGCCGCCGTCTGGAAGAGCTCGGTCTCGATCAGCGGGACCTGGCCAACAGAACTGAGGTGACGGAGTCGTACATCTCGCAACTGCTGGGACGGAAGAAGCTTCCTCCTCTCCCCAACCGCACCGACCTCTACGACAAGATGAGCCGCGTCCTCGGAGTAACGCGCGAAGAGCTGGCGCGGCTCGCGGCGATCGAGCATCACGAAGCTCTCGATCAGAAATGGCTCGACGCGCCCGCTGCGCGTTTCGGCCCGATGCGCGAGCTCGTCCTTCGCAAGTGCAAGCACGCACGCCAGCGTCAGATGCGCGACATTTTCGAGAGGCAGCCGTTCGGCGAGCTGGAGCAGCTGATTACCCGAACGCTGATCGAGGTCGTGCGGAGCGAGGCCCGCAATCACGCCGACGACGAAGACTGGGTCCGCACGATTGCGAAGAGCGGCCGCAACAGTTACCGCGAGATGCGCGTCCGGATGATCGACCTGCTCGACAGCGAACCCGGCGCCTCCCTCGGCGATTTCTCCTCGTTCCTCGATCCGCTCATCGAATCGTGGGACTACGATTTCGACGACTTCACGCTGGAAGTCGAGCTGCCGACCGGCACAGTTCGAAAGTTCAGCTTCCGCGAGGAGACCGAAGAGTCGCCCGAAGAGGAGCCGGGACTTCGAAAGTTCCTCAAGGATCCCAATCTCAACTCCGGCGCGACGCCCGAGGAGATCCGGTTCCTGCGGCGCATGCGATTTCCGTCAGGCGTACGGCCGACCGCAATCTTCTACTACCGCACGCTGCAGAATCTGCGCGACCCACTGAACTTCCGGACGCGTGCGTAGGGAGCGCCGGCCACTGGCCGGCGGGCCGCCGGCGCTCCGGCGGCCCGCCTGACCAACTAACTAATGTCCGTGGTCGTGCGGAACCGTGACTGTCGCGGTGCCGATACCGATGTTGCCGGCGGCATCGCGCGCTGAATATGTGATCGTGTAGACGCGATCCTGGTTTCCTCTGCCGGTGCGCTCTGCACGCAGGAAGAGTTTGCCGTGCTGGAAGCTGATGTCGGGCGATGTGTTGCCACCCTCGTAACCACCCTGATTGTCGCCATGCTGGTTCTCGCCCGAATTGCTCGCCAACTGATTGCTCACCGTGCCGGAATACGACACCACCGGATTGGGATCGATGTCGTCGGTCGCCATCACGTGGACGGTGATCTCCACCATCTTGTGATTGGGCGGCCACAAAACACTCGGCGTCACGCGCACCACCACCGTCGGCGGCGTGGTGTCAATCACACCGGAGAATCCCTCGAATGCGCTGGCTCTGAATGCCTGCGTTGTGAACGCAATCGGTGCGACGAGCGAGATACCCTGACCAAAGAAGTCGAACATGTTGAGGTTCGACAGGAAGTACGGACCATCCACGCCGTTCGCTCCGATGGGAACTCCGTCGAAGGTAGCGGTGACAGTGTTCGAGCCGGCGCTGAGGAAAACGACGTCGGTGTACGAGCCAAGATTTCTGCCGTTCCGGTCCGTGAGGCTGACCGAATACTGGTAGAAGGCGCCAAGGTCGGCATCGATGCCGAAATTGACGACCAACTGGTCAAACTTCCCGTTCGCGTTCAAGTCGACGCCCTCGGCACTGCCGGTGCCGTTGAGACGCAGTCGACTGGGAGTCTGTCCGGCGAGCGGCAAGGCGAGAGCGAGAAGCAACACGCCGAACAGCAGACGCTTGTGAGTCGATTTCATAATTCCTCCATTCGTTCCCTCGCAGCGCGACGGGTCGTCGCGCCGCGAGGGAACAGAAAGAGCCTCCAGCCGCCGGAAGTGCGCGAAAGCGCCGCGATCCATCGACCGCCCGGATCCGCCGAGACGAGCGACAGCAGTTCCGCTGCGCTGCTGGAGTTGTAAGAACTGCGAGTGAGAATCGGACGCTGCGCGCCGTTTTCCTCGAACACGATGACGATCTCGCCGGTGGCCGAATCGACGTGATGGACGCCGGGGCCTTTGCCGCCGGGGAACGTCATCAGGTGAAGCGCCGGACGCTGAAAGCGCACACCATGCACATCGGCACGCACGAACGCCGGAAGGAACGGCTTGTAGGACGAATGCGGCCCGAGCGTCACGCTCGTCTCACGCTGCGCGCCGACATACGTGTCGATGCGAACGGCGTCGAAGCGATTGCCGCGCGGCTGCGCCGGACCGATGACGTAGATCGCCTGCGGATCGCGGTCGGTGGTGACGAGTTGCGGTTGCGCATACCACCCACCACTCCCGTGAATCACTTCCGCCACCCGCGGCGACACGCCGTGCACTGCGCCGTCGAAATGCAGGATCGACGCGATGACCAGGACCGAGATGAGCACGACGAACAGAGTCAGCATGCGTTTCACGCGTTTTTGATCGGAAATCCAAGTGGAGATTCTTATCCTTTCGGACGGAAGTATGTGTGACCGCAGTCACCCCGGAGTTCTCTGCGGCTCTATGTGCCTCTGCTGTGAACAGTTAGGCGTTAGACGCGACTCATCGCTTCTCGCCACTGCTCCCGGAGCGCCGAGCAATCCGCCTGCGGCTCGAAGACACGATCCGCTTTCCAATCGGCCTGCAGGCCCGCGAGGTAGGCGGCGCCGAGAGCGGTCGTCTCGCTGACGGCCGATCGTACGATGCGCGCGCCGGAGACGTCGGCATGGATCTGCATCAATAGATTGTTGCGGCATGCTCCGCCGTCGACGCGCAGCTCCTTCAGCTCCAGTCCCGAGTCCTTCCGCATGGCACCCAGCACGTCGGCCGTCTGCAGTGCGATGGCCTCGAGCGCGGCGCGTGCGATGTGCGCGGCCGTCGTTCCGCGAGTCATGCCGAGGATTGCGCCGCGGGCGCGCGGGTTCCAGTGGGGCGCGCCGAGGCCCGTGAAAGCCGGGATGAACGTGACGCCGCCATTGTTGGGCACCGAGGCGGCGAGCGATTCGATGTCGGCAGCGGTGCGAATGATTTTCAGCTCGTCGCGCAGCCATTGCACGACCGCGCCGGCGATGAAGATGCTGCCTTCGAGCGCGAACGCGTCGACTGCCAACGTCGTCAACAACCCATGCTGCGATTTGACGGCGCGATCGCCGGTATGCATCACGACGAAGCAGCCGGTCCCGTACGTGTTCTTCGCCATTCCGGGATGGATGCAGCGCTGGCCGAAAAGCGCGGCCTGCTGATCGCCGGCGATTCCCGCGATCGGGATCCCGTCCGCGGTCTCCCCTACCACTTCGCTCGACGACACGACACTCGGCAGAATCTCACGAGGAATTTTCAGGATGCGCAGCAGCTCGTCGTCCCACTCGCGCGTGTGGATGTTGAAGAGGAGCGTGCGCGAGGCGTTGGTTGCGTCTGTGACATGTACGCGTCCGCCGGTCAGATTCCAGATCAGCCAGCTGTCGACCGTGCCGAACGCGAGATTGTTTCCGCCAACGTGATCGAGAAGCCAGCGGATCTTCGTCCCTGAAAAATATGGATCGAGGACGAGTCCCGTTCGCTCGCGAAAAAGCGGTTCGTATTCGCGGAGCTGGTCGCACATCGCGGCCGTGCGCCGGTCCTGCCATACGATTGCATTCGCGATTGGCTCACCGGTCTTGCGGTCCCAGAGAATCGTCGTCTCACGTTGATTCGTGACGCCGATCGCGGTGATCTTGCGATGGCTGCTGACTTCTTTCGCGACAGCGAGCTGGCTGGCGACAATCTCGCGCGGGTCGTGTTCGACCCAGCCCGGCTGCGGATAGATCTGCTGCAACTCGCGCTGCGCAGTCGCAACGATGGAGCCCGCCGCATCGAAAACGATCGCGCGCGAGCTGGTCGTTCCCTGGTCGAGTGCCAGGATCAGGGCTTCGCGAGTTGCAACCGCAAGTTCTTCGGATCGAATGTCACCACGTAGTTTCGCAGAAACCGCGAGCCGAGGTTGGCGGTGCGGAAGGCGTCAACGAATTCGATGCGCGGATTTGTCAGGGTGATCGAACCGACGTGCACTTCGCCCTGCAGCGGCGCCGCGTAGACTTCGAACGGTTCGTCGGCCGTCATTCCACGGCCGACG
>JALYZI010000234.1 GCA_030948915.1 Acidobacteriota bacterium | reverse complement strand
TGCATCCGTGGCCCGAGCTGGGCGACGCACCGCTCGAAACGCAGCTCGATCTCCTGCGCCGCGGCGAAACGACCGCGCTGACGCGCCGCTCGCTCGATCTGGCGAAGATCGATGGCGATGCTCGCGAACGTAAAGTGAGTTTGTTTGCGGGACTGCAAATTCCGCGGAGTCACTGGCCGGGAACCGATCCGCCGCCTGAGTTCGACACCGCGAAAATCAAGAGTATCGATCGGATCCCGGAGCGCGTCCGGCTGCGAATCGATTTCAATGCGCGGCTGCGACCGGAAGAGTTCCTGCTGATCGCAGAAGGTTTGCCGATCGATCGCGTTGATTTCGTGGAAGATCCGTGCCCGTATGATGGTGGGACGTGGAGTGCGCTTCGCGAACAGACACGGCTGCGCCTGGCGCTCGATCGGTTTTGCGCCGACGAGGGCGTGGACGTACTCGTAGTCAAGCCCGCCATTCAGGAAATGCCGCAGACAAGTAAGGAGATCGTCGTCACGTCGTACATGGACCACCCTGTCGGGCAGTTCGGCGCCGCGTACATCGCGGCCGCGAATGCGGAACGACTCAGCCCCCGATGTGGTTTATTCACTCACGTGCTCTACGAACGGAACGCGTTCAGCGAGTTGATCCGCAGCGACGGCTCGCGCCTCCTGCCGCCGGAAGGGACCGGAATCGGATTCGACGCTTTGCTCGAGCGCCTTCCGTGGAAGAGGCTCGCATGATCGAGTGGTCGGGCAACCGAACGCACGTGCTGCTCAATCCGCGAATGCCGCTCGACGAGCAGGAAAAGCTCGAGCGTCGCGGCCGCATCGCGCGGCTTCCGGGACACATCATCATCGCGACGTCCGGCAGCAGCGGCGGTTTGAAGCTGGTGGCGCTGTCGAAAGACGCAGTCCTCGCGTCGGCGGCGGCAGTCAATGAGCGGCTGGAGGTAACGGCATCCGATGTCTGGTGCTGCGTTCTGCCCACCTTTCACGTTGGAGGACTCGGCGTTCACGCGCGCGCGCATCTGAGCGGATCGCGAATCGTGACGATGTCGTGGTCAGCGCAGGCTTTCGCGGTGACCGATGCGACACTCGCGTCGCTCGTGCCGGCGCAGGTTCACGATCTCGTCAATGCCGGTTTGAAACCGCCGTCGCGGTTGCGCGCCATTCTCGTTGGCGGAGGAGCGCTGCATTCGGACCTCAATGACAAGGCTCTCGCGTCAGGCTGGCCTGTGCTGCCGAGCTATGGCATGTCGGAGTGCAGCTCGACGATCGCTGTTTCCGATGTTCTCTTGTCACACATTGACGCGCGGCAGGAACTCGATGGACGCCTCGCATTTTGCGGACCGTCGCTCTTTACGGGTTACATCACAGAGGCCGGCCTGACGGACCCAAAAGTCGACGGATGGTTCATTACGGACGATGTCGGTGAAGTGGAAGGCCGCGCGTTGCGAGTTCACGGCCGGCGCGGCGACTTCATCAAGATCGGCGGCGAGTCAGTGGACCTGGCGCGACTCGATCGAATTCTCGAGACCGTGCGCGGATCGGTCGATGCCGCCATTGTTGCCGTCGCCGACGACCGCCTCGGCAACGTCATTCATCTCGCGACAACCAGTGAAGCGGACTCCGTGATCGAGCAATTCAACGCCCGCGTTCTGCCGTTCGAACGCATCCGGGACACCCATCGTGTTTCCTCAATCCCCCGTTCCTCCCTCGGGAAGCTGCTGCGCAGCGAGCTGGCGCGACGACTGACGCCGCAGCGCAATGACGATCGCAATGCCGTACAGAATCCAGAGCGGAAGCGCCAGTAGAGCGATCAGCCTTCGGTTGATGTCGGGCGACGCGGCGTTTGCGAACCACCAGGGGAACCCGCCGGACCACATCGTGTAGGTCGCAAAGAGAAACAGCGACAGCGCCGCATTGATCGTGTAGGCCAGTTGCCGAGGAAGGGCGAAGAGGAGAAAGGGGAGGGGCCAGACGAGGTATTGAACACCGAACGCCGGGGCGAAGAAATTCATTGTGAGGAGTGCGACGCCGATCATTGCCGTCAATGGCGCGGGACGCTTCCAATAGAAGATGAATAAGAGTCCCAGCGCGGCAATCACAATGAAACGGCCGTAATGCGCATAGAGCTCCGCGAATGGCCGATTCCGCATAAGAAATCCGAATCCGCAGAACCCCCACTCATAGCCGCTTCCGCTGTAGCCGAAGATGTTCCGGATCGCGATCCAGCCGCTGATCCGAACGACCGGAATGTATGGAATCACGAGAGCGGCACATAAGAGCGCAACGAACAGGAGGCGGCGAGACCAGCTCATGGTCAAAAGAAAGAATGGCGCAAGCGGCAGCGGCGCGATCTTGATACCTCCTGCTGCCCCGAGAAGGGCGCCTGATCCGGCGGCGGTCCTCCCGGCGATCCAGACCGAAGCGATCAGGAGAGCGGTCATAGTGGGGTCGCTGTTGCAGTGGAAGCCGGAGAGGAAAATCGCGGCTGGGGAGGCGAAAAAGAACGCAACCGTCTCACGGCTTCTGCTGAGCTTGTAAAGGATGGCGGCGGTAGTGAGGTCGGCAGCCGTCTGGAGCAGGCGGAAGATGTCGGGGAACTCCAGCCCGATGAGGCTGCCGATCCGATCGGCGGTCGCGGCGATCCAGAGGGCGAGTGGCGGATGGTTGAGGTATTGGGCGTACAGATAAGCGCGGCCTATGCCGAAACGCTCGGCGATGTGAGCCCAGCTCATCATCAGCAGGGCGTCGGTGGAGCCGAAGCTGGTAGCAATTAGAATGAGCCGGAAGGCGAGCGCGGCCGCAAGCAGAGCGACGAACCCAGCTTTTGACACGGAGATCAGGGTAGCAGTTTGGCCTGCTAACCGACGACTGCACAGTCATTTGGGCTATTTCAGTGGAATAGCACCACGGGGAGGTCCGTTGTGCAGTGTCCCGAGCGGTACTCAGTTCTCTACAAACGCAGTTCGGAAATAATCGTCAGGGCCTCCTAGTTGTAACCATTCCGCGGCACGACGTTCTTTTTTCACCGAAAACAAGCTTCCGAGTCAGGCGCAATTTCTTCTGGCAGCAGGAGATATTTCGCTTGACACGGACGTGGGGGTCTGGCAATCTAGCCGCCCTTTCGCGGACGTCGGTTCCTTGACAACTGAATAGGATAGGTAAGACAACAACGTGATTCCTTTCGAGAATCGGTGAGCGCAGCAATGTGCTCGCGATCTCAAAAAGAGTGTTCGTATCAATACGAACCGAATAACAAAACACAACACTAGTCGTTCACGATTGGTGTCAGTGCATCAGACTCTATTTGCTCGCAAGAGCGAACAGTTCAACTGGAGAGTTTGATCCTGGCTCAGAATGAACGCTGGCGGCGTGCCTTACACATGCAAGTCGAGCGAGGCGGCCCGCAAGGGTCAGTCGAGCGGCGAACGGGTGAGTAACGCGTGGATAACCTGCCCAGAGGTGGGGGATAACCCGGGGAAACTCGGGCTAATACCGCATGATACCGAAAGGTCAAAGGGGGCTCGCAAGGGCTCTCGCCATAGGAGGGGTCCGCGTCCGATTAGCTAGTTGGTAGGGTAATGGCCTACCAAGGCGACGATCGGTAGCCGGCCTGAGAGGGTGATCGGCCACACTGGAACTGAGACACGGTCCAGACTCCTACGGGAGGCAGCAGTGGGGAATTTTGCGCAATGGGCTAACGCCTGACGCAGCAACGCCGCGTGGAGGATGAAGGTCTTTGGATTGTAAACTCCTGTCAGCAGGGAAAAAGCAAATCGGCCTAACACGCCGGTGAGTTGATTGTACCTGCAGAGGAAGCCCCGGCTAACTCTGTGCCAGCAGCCGCGGTAATACAGAGGGGGCAAGCGTTATTCGGAATTATTGGGCGTAAAGGGCGCGTAGGCGGCTTGGCAAGTGGATGGTGAAATCCCTCGGCTTAACCGAGGAACTGCCGTCCAAACTGCTTTGCTTGAGACCGGGAGAGGTGAGTGGAATTCCCAGTGTAGCGGTGAAATGCGTAGATATTGGGAGGAACACCAGTGGCGAAGGCGGCTCACTGGACCGGTACTGACGCTGAGGCGCGAAAGCGTGGGGAGCAAACGGGATTAGATACCCCGGTAGTCCACGCTGTAAACGATGAGTGCTTGGTGTAGCGGGTATCGACCCCTGCTGTGCCGAAGTCAACACATTAAGCACTCCGCCTGGGGAGTACGGTCGCAAGGCTGAAACTCAAAGGAATTGACGGGGGCCCGCACAAGCGGTGGAGCATGTGGTTCAATTCGAAGCAACGCGAAGAACCTTACCTGGGTTCGAAATGCAGGTGTAAACCTCAGAGATGAGGTCCCCTCTTCGGAGGCACCTGTATAGGTGCTGCATGGCTGTCGTCAGCTCGTGTCGTGAGATGTTGGGTTAAGTCCCGCAACGAGCGCAACCCTTGTCCATAGTTGCTAACGCGTAGTGGCGAGAACTCTATGGAGACTGCCGGTGATAAACCGGAGGAAGGTGGGGATGACGTCAAGTCCTCATGGCCTTTATGTCCAGGGCTACACACGTGCTACAATGGACGGTACAAAGAGTCGCGATCCCGCAAGGGGGAGCTAATCTCAAAAAGCCGTTCTCAGTTCGGATTGTTCTCTGCAACTCGAGAGCATGAAGCTGGAATCGCTAGTAATCGCGGATCAGCACGCCGCGGTGAATACGTTCCCGGGCCTTGTACACACCGCCCGTCACATCACGAAAGTCGGTTGCACTAGAAGTCGGTGGGCTAACCCGCAAGGGGGGCAGCCGCCTAAAGTGTGATCGGTAATTGGGGTGAAGTCGTAACAAGGTAGCTGTAGGAGAACCTGTGGCTGGATCACCTCCTTTCTAAGGAACTTCTTTTTCGCCTCGGATCAAAACGAGGTCGCGAAGGGTAGCTTCCCTAGGTCGATAGGAATCGTAGTAACGCCTGTTGTCTCTGTCCTGTTCAGTTTCCAGGGAATCGGCATCCTTGGCCGTTTGCTCTATGACAACTGATTCCTGCGGCGGTGGCGCCGGCGGTTTGAACGACGGGCCTATAGCTCAGTTGGTTTAGAGCGCACGCCTGATAAGCGTGAGGTCGGTAGTTCAAATCTACCTAGGCCCACCAAACACGCAACGAAGTTGAACGTTGAATTTTGGGAGTGTGCGAGCGGGGTGCTCACGGACAAGATTCAGCCGTCAACCTCTCGAAGACCGACGACGAACCCGATGGGGCTGTAGCTCAGCTGGGAGAGCACCTGCTTTGCAAGCAGGGGGTCGTCGGTTCGATCCCGATCAGCTCCACCAAACCCAATCCGATGTGTAGCTGAGGTGAAATAGCAGTCGGTCGCCGGTCGTTGTCGATCTTCCCGCAGGAAAGCGCGAACATCAGCGCTGATCACATGAGCCATTGTGGGCAGCGCTGATCTTCGCGATCACAAGAGTTCGTTGACAATTGAATATGGGTTGTAGATAAAAGATGATATGCACACGCACGTCACTGTTATGACGTGCGACTGCAGATCGCATGAGATCAAGGCACTTTACGATGTCAAGTTACTAAGGGTTGACGGTGGATGCCTTGGCACAGAGAGGCGATGAAGGACGCAGCAAGCTGCGATAAGCTCCGGGGAGCGGCAAGCACGCTTTGATCCGGAGATGTCCGAATGGGGCAACCCCACTGGAGTCATGTCCAGTGATCTCGACATGAATACATAGTGTCGAAGAGGCGAACCGAGGGAAGTGAACCATCTCAGTACCTCGAGGAAGAGAAAACAATAGTGATTCCGTCAGTAGCGGCGAGCGAAAGCGGAAGAGCCCAAACCGGACGTGCTTCGGCACGACCGGGGTTGTGGGGCTTGGCCACATGGAGTTACAAACCAGCAGTCTAGTCGAAACGCCTGGAACGGCGTACCAAAGAGCGTGATAGTCGCGTAGATGAAAGGTTGGCTGGCTCCGGCCGAGTACCCGAGTACCACGGGGCACGAGAAACCCTGTGGGAATCTGGGGGGACCATCCTCCAAGGCTAAATACTACTCTGTGACCGATAGCGCACTAGTACCGTGAGGGAAAGGTGAAAAGAACCCCTGTTAGGGGAGTGAAAGAGTACCTGAAACCGTCAATCTACAAGCAGTGGAAGCGCTATGCCGGCCCTCGGGTCGGAATGCGCGACCGCGTGCCTTTTGCATAATGAGCCGGCTAGTTACTTTCAGGGGCGAGGCGAAGCAATTTGCATAGCCGTAGCGAAAGCGAGTCTGAATAGGGCGACCATAGTCGCTGGAAGTAAACGCGAAGCGGGATGATCTAGGCATGGCCAGGATGAAACCTGGGTAACACCAGGTGGAGGTCCGAACCAGTGTTGGTTGAAAACAGCTTGGATGAGCTGTGCCTAGGGGTGAAAGGCCAATCAAATTCCGTTATAGCTCGTTCTCTCCGAAATATCTTTAGGGATAGCCTTGCGTCGACCACATCGGTGGTAGAGCGCTGGATGGACTAGGGGCCTTACCGGGTTACTGAATCCAACCAAACTTCGAATGCCGATAGTGCAATGCGCAGGAGTCAGACAGCGGGGGATAAGCTTCGTTGTCGAGAGGGGAACAACCCAGACCGCTAGCTAAGGTCCCCAAATTCACGCTAAGTGGAAAAGGATGTGGAGACGCTTAGACAGCCAGGAGGTTGGCTTAGAAGCAGCCATCCTTTAAAGAAAGCGTAATAGCTCACTGGTCAAGTGGCTCCGTGCCGACAATGTAACGGGGCTTAAGCGTGGTACCGAAGCTGCGGATCTGATGAACTCTTCGGAGTTCGCCAGGTGGTAGGAGAGCATTCTCAACTCGCGTTGAAGGCAGACCGAAAGGACTGGATTTGGAGCGTTGAGAAGAGACTCTGCCGGCACAAGTAGCGATAAAGTGTGTGAGAATCACACTCGCCGTAAGTCTAAGGTTTCCTGAGGAAGGTTCGTCCGCTCAGGGTTAGTCGGTTCCTAAGGCGAGGCCGAAAGGCGTAGTCGATGGAAAACAGGTCAATATTCCTGTACCAGACCGTGATGCGATGGGGTGACGCAGGAGGATAGCTGAGGCGAAACCAGCGGAATTGGTCGCCACGCGCTCATAGCGTGCTCGGATAGGTAAATCCGTTCGGGTATACGTGAGGGGTTGCGTCGAGGGCTTTTAGCCCGCAAAGTCAGTAAGTCCATGCTGCCAAGAAAAACCTCTAAGCTTCAGTCACGGGATGACCGTACCGTAAACCGACACAGGTAGACGGGAAGAGTATTCCAAGGCGCGTGAGTGATCCCTCGTGAAGGAACTCGGCAAATTAGCACCGTAACTTCGGAAGAAGGTGTGCTGACTGTCGTTAGCTTCCTCGCGAAGTGAAGCGACGGTTAGTCGCAGTGAAATGCCCCAAGCGACTGTTTACTAAAAACACAGGGCTCTGCTAAGTCGAAAACGACGTATAGGGTCTGACGCCTGCCCGGTGCCGGAAGGTTAAGGGGAGTGGTTAGCCGCAAGGCGAAGCTACGAACCGAAGCCCCGGTAAACGGCGGCCGTAACTATAACGGTCCTAAGGTAGCGAAATTCCTTGTCGGGTAAGTTCCGACCTGCACGAATGGCGTAACGATTTGGGGACTGTCTCCACGAGGGGCTCAGCGAATCTGTAGCGCTGGTGAAGATGCCAGCTACCCGCAACTAGACGGAAAGACCCTGTGCACCTTTACTACACCCTGGCAGTGAACTCTGGTGCTTTATGTGTAGGATAGGTGGGAGCCTTTGAAGCCGGGCCGCTAGGTTCGGTGGAGGCAACGGTGAAATACCACCCTTAAAGTACCGGAGTTCTAACCGAGGTCCGTCATCCGGATCCGGGACACTACCAGGCGGGTAGTTTGACTGGGGCGGTCGCCTCCCAAAGCGTAACGGAGGCTCGCGAAGGTTCTCTCAGGCTGTTTGGAAATCAGCCGCCGAGTGTAAAGGCAGAAGAGAGCTTGACTGTAAGACTAACAAGTCGAACAGATGGGAAACCAGGCCTTAGTGATCCGGTGGTTCTGTATGGAAGGGCCATCGCTCAAAGGATAAAAGGTACGCCGGGGATAACAGGCTGATCCTGACCAAGAGTTCACATCGACGTCAGGGTTTGGCACCTCGATGTCGGCTCATCGCATCCTGGGGCTGGAGCAGGTCCCAAGGGTTCGGCTGTTCGCCGATTAAAGCGGTACGTGAGCTGGGTTTAGAACGTCGCGAGACAGTTCGGTCCCTATCTGTTGTGGGCGCACGAGAATTGAGGGGAGGTTTCCTTAGTACGAGAGGACCGGGAAGCACCGACCTCTAGTGTACCGGTTGTCGCGCCAGCGGCATCGCCGGGTAGCTAAGTCGGGAAAGGATAATCGCTGAAAGCATATAAGCGAGAAGCCAACCCCAAGATGAGTTCTCGCTGAAGACCCGTGGTAGATCACCACGTTGATAGGCTGGATGTGTAAGTTGCCGCGAGGCACTCAGCTAACCAGTACTAATCGGTCGTTTGGCTTGCTCGTAAAGTGTCTTGATCATCATGAATCTGCAGTCACTGCATACCATCCACTGCAACCCATATTCATTGTTCTATTTGTTCTATTGATTACAAGTTTCCGGTGGTCATAGAGCGGAGGTCACACCCGTTCCCATTTCGAACACGGCAGTTAAGCTCCGCATCGCCGATGTTACTGCGTGGGTAACTGCGTGGGAAAGTAGGACGCCGCCGGGATAAATTTTCAAAGGCCGTTGGGCTCAAACCCAACGGCCTTTTTCTTCTGTCACACAAACACTGGAATCTCGAAGCGGCTGTAATAGTCAATGCCCGGCAATTGTGACGAAACCTCCAATTGCCAGTAGATCCTGTCGTTCGGCATTACGTCATTGGTCGCCTGCTGATCGTTTGGAATCTCAATGGCCACAGGCACCCATAATCCATCCTCTTTGAGATGCGACACGCCTCCCGCGAAATCCACTGCGGCCTGCCATAAGACGGTACTGTCGCTGCGCGTTCTCGAGTGACCACGTTCCGTCTCCGTCCAGGTCTGTCTGCGGATCGAAGTCACGCGAACATTGAAGGTGCGCTGCATCAATTCCTCCGGCCGCAGCTTCTCGATGATCACATTCGCGCGCAGCGTCTGCCCGAGGTGCGCCGGCGTCTCGTCGAGCAGCAGCTCCGACCTCCCGAACCGCTTGCGCCGCATGCCACCTCGGATCTTCGCAATGAAAAAGCCGACCAGAATCAATGGCACGACAAGGAACGCCAGGCCCGCCCACGCGCCCTGGCGGATCGCGACGAACGCAAAGAATCCCATTAACAGCGAAAGGCCCGCCAATACGATCGTCATTGTGTTGATCACTGAACCTGTTTCGAGCGTCTGATCGACAAGACGGCCCGACCATTCCGGCTTCCAGTGCGCAGGAACAGCCCGGACCTCCTTGTAGAAAGCCTTGCGTTGCGGCTCGAGCTTAAAGGTGGCCGCGACGAGGATGATCGGCATAACGCCGAAGATAATCAGACCGACGCATGTCAAGAAAGGAACGTAATACATGTCGCCGATGTGGCCTCGACGCGCCATGTCGACGATCTGATAGATGCCGGTGGCCCATAGAGGCGACGTGAAAATTGCGACGCAGCCGATCGAGACCGGCTTGCTTGCGCCATCCCGTTTTTCAGCCATTTCTCCGCCGAAACACCGCCTGGTTCAACCTCGGTCTGTAATAAACCAATTGCCATTTCGGATCGCGCATGAGCGCGCGAATCAGCTGCGTATCTTCCTCGCTTGGCCGGCCGGCGAACATGGCCTCGAACGCCTTGCTCAGGTCCGTCATCGCCGGACTTCTCCAGATGAGATTCCACGTGCGATCGACCATCACCCACTGCGCGTCGTCCGGAATTCTCGAGGTTCCGTGCGGAATGAACTCGAGCCGCCGGCTGTGGTGCTCTCCCATGGCGGGATAAATCCACGTATCGAAATCGCAATCGACGGCCACCACGTCGTTCGGCCCGGCATTGCGCTCGAGAAAGTTGCCCGCGCGCCAGGGACTGATCCAGATCCATCTTGCTCCCGGCTCGTTCGCCATTCTTTTCGCATACATCCACGGCGAGAATCGGTCGCGATATCCGCATTGAAACGCTTCATAGCTGCAGTAAATCGCGAGAGCGATCAGGCATGCACGTGCGCCCCCGGGATGATCGCGCAATCGTTCGACGATCGGCGCCAGGCTGCACGCCATCACGGCCGGAATGATGAACGCGATGAATCGAGGCAGTCCGCCAAAGAATCCCACCGGACGGAATTGCAGCGGCATGATCAGCAGGGCGGCAATCAACGCGGCCATGCAGAAGACGAATCGCTCGCTTCTGTCCACGCTGCGAATGCGATCGCGAAATCGATAGAGGCAATACGGGATCGCGCATACGAGAATCGTAACTAGCGGCCCGAACCCCGAGAAGAACAGCTCGTAGCGCGGCCAGAACCAGTACTCGGCTCTCCACGGGACCCACACTGCCAGCGGCTCGCGTGAGAAAGGTTCGGCCAGAGCCATGTATGGAAAACGCCAGAGGTTCGCCCAGTCGCCGTAGCCGATGAAATTCGGCGTCACGCCGATGACGGAATCGGGGGTGTGCGTGTGCGCGAAGTTGTACGCGTAGACGGCGCCTCCGCCGACGGCGAAGACCACGATCGCAAAGGCAATCGTTGAGGCGAGGTCACGCCAAACGATTCGGCGCTCCCCCACGACGCGCATCGCGAAGAACGGCGCGAGTGCGACCAGAATCGCCGCAACGTGCGGCTTTGTCCCGCCGCCCAGCACGAGCGAGATGATTGTGAGCACCCACGGCATCGTGCCGCCGTGAACGACCCAACGCGCCCCCCAAAGCAGCGCCGCGACCGCAAAGAAACATGTCATGAGATCGTTCTTGTCGGCGCCGCTGTGCAAGAGCAGGACGGGCGTGGCGGCGGTCGCGAGGATGCACGCTGTGACCTGCGGGCCCGAACCAAACCAGCGCTCGATGCAGGCGCCTGTCGCGATCAGAAAAAGAACATAGAACAGAGTACTGATCCACTCCGTAATGTGATCGGTTCCGGTGAGGATCATTACATCGCTGAGCAGCAACTCGTAATTTGCCGGCAATACGGTGACGCGAGGATCGCCTGTGACGAAGTAGCCGTAACCGTGCGTCTGCGCGATGAAGGCCGCTTTCGGAAGGTGATAGGCGAGCGCGTCGTGATTGTCGGGCGGAAGAATGACGCCGCGCCATAAGACATAACAAAGCCAGATCGCGACCGGGATCAGAACTGCGATGGTCACCGGATCGAGACGCGGAAGCCGGATCCGACGCCAGAGGAAGATCACCGCCGCGATTACGAATACTGCCGCGGCGATCGACAGAGTCACGCGGGTCAACGCGTGTGTCAGCGCCAGGATCCAGTTGATGGCGATCCAGAGCATCAAGCCGACGACGGCATAAGCCGTCATCCGCTCGAGAGGAGCCATCTCCTCGAAAGCCTGCTGGACGTCTATCGCACCGACTCCCACTTGGTCTGCACTGCCTTCAATGCCGGATGGCTCACAATGAGATGCCAGACGACCGCGCACAAGCCTTCAGTGTGCGGCGTAATACGGTCTTGTGATGCTGTGGGAATCACAATGCATTCGTCGGCGACGCTCTTTGTGTACCCGCCATCTTTTCCGACGATGCCGAATATGCGCGCGCCGCGATTGCGGGCTTCATCAATGGCGCGCACGAGATTCACAGAGATGTTCTTCTCGACGTTTCCTCCGCCGACTGAGAACACCAGGATCGCGTCACGTTTCTCGACTCGCGAAATCTTCAGCCACTCCGCGAAGCAGCTCTCCCATCCTTCATCGTTGACGCGTGCGGTGAGCTCCGAGACGTTGTCGGTCGGTGTGTAGGCTTCGAAGCGGCAGATCTTGCGGAAATCATTGACGGCATGACTGGCGTGCCCCGCCGACCCGCCCACCCCGATGATGAAAAGCCGGCCGCCGGCGTCGCGCACTTTCGCGAGCGCTTCAGCGAGCCGATCGACCGCGGCAGCATCGATTCGGCGGACGATATCGACAGTCTCGTCGAGAAACGTGCGGCTGAACGACATCGCTGACATCGTATACTCAATCGTGTCGCGGGCTCGCTTCGCCGGCATGCTGATCGTCATCGCCGCCGCGGCGCGCAGCCTCTCCCTCGGCTGGCTGCATCCGCTCAATTGGGACGAGATCGAATACTTCCGCGCCACCGACTGGGTGCGCCAGGGCCTCGTTCCTTATCGCGATTTCTGGGAGCACCACACCCCGCTGCAATGGTTCGTGTTTGCGCCGGTTTCGGCTCTTGTGGATTCGCCGGGCGCGACGGCCATCATCGCGATGCGATGGGCGCAGGCGCTTTTGTGGATTGTGACGTTCGCGTTGCTGTCGCTGTGGATGCGGCGCGCCGGCCTGTCGCTTCCGGCGCGGTTAGGCGCGATCGCGCTCGCGCTGTGCAGCTCGATGTTCATGCTGCCGGCGGTCGAATACCGTATTGATTCACTGGGGTGCGCGTTGTACATCTGTGCGCTGGTTCTTCTCCAGGGAAATCGCAACTTCGAGGGCAGTGCCGCACTCTGCCTCGCCGGCTTCGCCAACATCCGCCTCGGACCGCTTCTCGCGCTCACGGCGTTTTTGTGGTTGTTCAAGCGGTCGCGCATCGCCGTCGTCGCCGGGGGGCTCGCAACGTTCGCACTCTGCTCGATGTATTTCTTCGCGACGCACAGCGCAGCGATCGCCTTCCGCCGCGTCTGGACTGAAAACTACCTCGGCGACAAATTGTCGGAAGGAACGGGCGGCGTTTTTCTACACCGTCTGGCAGGTGTGATCGGATGGAGGCCGCTGACGCATTCATTTGATGCGGCATCAGTCGACGTCGCCACAATCTGCATCCTGCTTCTCGGCGCGATCGGAATCGTGCGGGCCGTGATCGTGCGTCGCGGAGACTTGTTCGAGCTCGCGATTCTGCAGATCGGCAACATTCTCTTCATCGCGATCATGAAGTTTGTTTACACCTATCACTTCGAGATCACGATTCTGCTGATGCTTCCCTTCGTCGCGGCGGAAGTCGAGCGAATTGCCATGCGAAGATGGTCGTTCGTCGTGGCTGCCCTTGTGTTGGCTGCCGGCGTAAATATCTTCGCATCCGTCTTTCGCGGAAAAGAGGCGGACCTCGCTTATCAGGACCTGATCATGCGCGAGGTCGATCGTCTTACGCCTTCGGATGGAAAAGTGTTCGATGGCGTCGGCTGGGCATTACGGCGCCGTCCCGCGTATCGCTACTGGTTTCTTCCGAAGCTCGTGCAGAGTCTCGAGGCGAAAGGTCTCTTCGAGTCTTATGATCCTCGCCGCGATCCACCCGACGCGATCATTACGGATCACAATGCCTATGTGTGGCTCGGGTTGCATCCGCAAACAGCGGCGTTCGCGACATCACACTATCTCCCTGTCTGGCGCAACCTCTGGCTGCCGGGTATGAGCGCACGATTGAGCGGCGGAGGATCAGCGGAATGGATCGTACCGGCGGCAGGCGTCTATCGCGTGTACGCGTCCGAGGCGCTGTCCATGCATCCCTGGTTTCGTAATCCGGTGCCGTACGGAACTTTCGAAAGTCGCAATACACGAATCGATCTCGCCCGATTCCGGCGCGCGGATGTTCAATTGACCGTCGACGGAATTCCGATCGCTGCGAGCGCGCTGCGATTGAATCGCGGTCAACATCTTCGCGTTGTGTCGCCGCGCACGCTCGGCATTCTGATCGTTCCGGCAGGGATTAGAACTCTCTTTCAGCAACCGCCTGCGGGCGTGACGCTCGACGCCGCCGCGCCGCCGGTGACGCACGTGCCATTCCGATGACCCGCGCGATTTTTCTCGATCGTGACGGCGTCCTCGATGAGCTCGTGCACTACGCCGAAGGGTGGGGCGCTCCGAGAACGCCCGAGGATGTTCGCTTGCGTGCCGGAGTTCGCGATGCGCTTCTTCGCGCCGCGAAGAATGGCTGGCTGATCTTCGTGATCTCGAATCAGCCCGACGCTGCCAAAGGATTCACCACCATCCCCTCTTTGCAAGCCGTGCATCTCGAGCTGCTCGAGAAACTGGGTGATGCGCCGATCCGCGAATTCTTCTACTGCTTTCATCGGTCCGAGGATCGGTGCGAGTGCCGGAAGCCGGAGCCGTTTTTCGTATTAAAGGCGGCGCGGAAATACGACGTCGATCTCGCGCATTCGTGGTTTGTGGGCGATGTCGACACCGACATTGAGACCGGCCGGCGCGCGGGGACTCGCACCGCGCTGTTAGAATATGAGCACTCGAGCTCGAACCGAGGCGCGCAGAAGCCCGATCTGGTCTGTCGTGATCTCGATCACTTCGTGCGCACGCTCGTCGGTCAAACATCGTCGAATGGTCCACAGTCTAAAGATTGATCTGTACGCCGATGGCGCGGACGTTCGCGACATGATTGCCGCGCGCGACAGCGGTCTGGTCAAGGGCTTCACGACCAATCCGACGCTGATGCGCAAGTCGGGAATCACCGACTACGAAGCATTCGCGCGCGACGCGCTGAAGGCGGTCAGCGGAATGCCGATCTCCTTCGAAGTATTCGCCGACGAATTCGATGAGATGGAGCGCCAGGCGAAATTGATCACGACCTGGGGCGACGGCGTTTTCGTGAAAATTCCCATCACCAACACGCGTGGCCAGTCATCGATCGATCTCATCCGGCGCCTTTCCGCGGCCGGCATCAAACTCAACATCACCGCCATCCTGACGCTCGATCAGGTCCGCTGCGTCGTCGATGCCGTCGATGCGAAAGTGCCGGCGGTCGTCTCGGTATTTGCGGGAAGAATCGCCGACACTGGGCGCGATCCAGTTCCGCTGATGACCGAGGCGGCTGCCATGGTCGGTAAGAAACCGAAAGCGCAACTGCTGTGGGCCAGTCCGCGCGAGCTGCTCAACATTTTTCAGGCTGACGCGTGTGGCTGCCACATCATCACCGTCACGTCCGACATCCTCAAGAAGCTCGCGATGGTCGGGAAATCGCTCGAAGACCTGTCGCTGGACACTGTGAAAATGTTCTACACCGACGCTGCGGCGGCGGGATTCCGTCTGTGATCGTCACGCGCACGCCTTTTCGAGTCACGTTAGGCGGAGGCGGGACCGATCTGCCGTCGTATTACTCGCACCACGGCGGATTCATCTTCGCGATGGGACTCGACAAGTACATGTACGTGGCGGTCAATCGTCCGGTCGTCGGCCATCAGATCCGCCTGCATTATTCGCATGCCGAGGTGGTGGAAAACGTCGGGGAGTTGAAGCATGAGCTGGCGCGTGAGGCGCTCAAGGCGCACGGGATCGTGAATGCATTCGAAGTCGCATCGATCGCCGATCTGCCGGCGGGCACCGGACTCGGATCGTCGAGCTGTTATCTCGTCGGCCTGCTCAACGCGCTGCATCACGATCGTCGCGATTACGTCCCGCTGCAGACGCTCGCTGAAGAGGCCTGTCACATTGAGCTCGACATCCTCAAGGAAGGAATCGGAAAACAGGATCAGTACATGGCGGCCTATGGCGGCCTGACCGTGCTGGAGATCGATCGCGGCGGAAAAGTCACGGTGCGGCAGATTTCGCCGAGCAGCGGCGACGTCGCGGAGTTCGTCGCGCACACCCACATCTACTACACCGGCTCACAGCGCGATGCGCGGGAAGTGCTCGTCGATCAGAATCAGGCGATGCAGCGCAAGGACAGCGCCGATCACGCGCGCGTCGCCGACAGTCTGCATCGCATCAAAGAGCTCGGCCATCGGATTCTCGAGGCCATCGAGGACAGCAATTTCGATCGATGGGGTGAGCTTCTCGACGAGCATTGGCAGAGCAAGAAGAAGTTGTCGAAGAAGATCACGTGGTCGCGCGTCGACGAGATCTACGATGCAGTCCGCAAGCGCTTCGGCGTGCTGGGCGGAAAAGTGATCGGGGCGGGCGGCGGCGGATTCCTGATGCTCTACTCGTCGAAGCATCACGCCGATCTCGAGAAATTCATGGCCGATCACAAGATGCCGCGCATGCACTACACCATCGAGCCGGAAGGCACGAAGGTCGTCGCGCAGCTGGGCCACGGATTCTTCGCGTCGCAATCGCTCGCCGTCGCCGCGCGGGAGAGCGCTTGATCGGCATCCTGGGCGGCGGCATTTCAGGAATCTCTCTCGCTGCCCACCTCGACGAAAACGTAGAAGTCCTCGAGAAGCGCCAGCGGATCGGCGGTCTGTGCGGATCGATCATCGATCAGGGATTCACGTTCGACGCTGCCGGCCCGCACATCATGTTCAGCAAGAACAAGGAGATCCTCAACCTGATGGTCAGCGTGCTGGGCGACAACGTCCAGCAGCGCCGCCGCGAGAACAAGATCTGGTTCAAGGGAAGCCTGGTCAAGTATCCGTTCGAGAATGATCTCGCCTCGCTGCCGAAGAAAGACAACTTCGATTGCATTTACGGATATATCGTCAATCCACACGCCGGCGAGAAACCGACGAACCTTGCACAATGGTCTTATGCGACGTTCGGCGAAGGGATCTCCGACAAGTACTTCATTCCGTACAACCGAAAGATCTGGAACTACGATCCGTGGAAGATCGGACTCGAGTTCGTGTCGCGAATTCCGAAACCGCCGATGGAAGATGTCCTGAAGTCGTCGATCGGGATTCCGACCGAAGGCTATCTGCATCAACTGCACTTCTACTATCCGGTCGAGGGCGGATACGAGGCGATCGTGCACGCGTTCGCGAAGGGCGTGCGCGGCGAGATCACGACATCGCATCCAGTGAAGGAGATTTCTCGCGCCGGCAGGAAATGGATTGTTGATGGCCGCTCGTACGACACACTGGTCTCGACCATTCCGGTTCATGAGCTGCTCAGCGTGTGGCGTGACGCGCCGAAGGAAGCGCGCGAAGCGGCATCCGGACTTCGCTACAACTCGCTGATCAATGTGCTCCTCGGCATGCGCGGCGAAGCGGACCATCAATACACAGCGGTTTACATCCCCGATCCGGAGATCGTGTTTCATCGGATCTCGTTTCCGCAGGCTTTCAGCCCGCGCAACGTGCCGGATGGCGGCTCGGCGATCATGGCGGAGATCACCGCCAACGCGGGGGACGGTGTTTGGGAGATGACCGACGATCAGATCCTCGAGCGGACGATCCGGGAGCTCGAAAACATCGGGTTCGCGGATTCGTCGAAGGTCGTCTACCGGCGGGTAGTGCGCTTTCAGTATGGATACCCGGTCTACGATGTCGATTACACAAAGAACGTGACGGCGGTACGCAATGCGATCGCGTCGACCGGTTTGCGTCTGTTAGGCCGATTCGCACAATTCGATTACATCAACTCCGACGTCTGCGTCGAGCGCGCCCTGGCTCTCGCTTCTGAACTGCGCAATGGATGAATCGGCCCCGTACGCCTATTACGAGGACGTCAACTGGGGTCTGCTGCGTCTGTGGGGCGATCGCAAGGGGAAAGACGTGCTGGATGTCGGCTGCGGATTCGCGACCACGTCGCAGTTCATCCAGCAGCGCGGAAATCGCGTCGTAGGAATCGAATCGAATGCTGACGCCGTCGCGGTTGCGCGGACGCGCATCGCCGAGGTCGTCGAAGCCGATCTTCAGGCGTTGCCGAATGTCGGAAAGTTCGACGCCATCATCTTCGCGGACGTGCTCGAACATCTCGCGTGGCCGGTTGGCGTGTTGAAAAAGTACGCTGCTTTGTTGAAGCCCGACGGCACCATCATCGTCTCGCTTCCCAACGTCGGATTGTGGTCCGTTCGCCTCGGTCTGGTGTTCGGAAGATTTCGATATCAGGACAGCGGCGTGCTCGATCGCACCCATCTCCGATTCTTCACGCGGCGCAGCGCGATCGAGATGCTCCAAACCGCCGGCTTCAAACTGATTCGCCGGACGTACAACCCGGGACTCGCGCGGCCATTCGTTCCACTCGCGAAGAGACTGTTAGGCGGCGGCGGAAGTGGTGATCCGGCCGCGATCCTGGAGTCGAAGCCGTACAAGGTTTATCTGAAGACTGCCTATCCGATCGAACGCGTTGCTGCGCGACTCTGGCCCGGCCTCCTCGCGTTCCAGATGATCTTCGAGGCGCGCCGCGCATGAAGGTCACCGTATCCATGATCACGCTCAACGAAGAACGGGCCGTCGCAAAAGTAGTCGAGGACATCCGCCGCTGCGTTCCCGACGCCGAGATTTTTCTCGTCGACTCGAGTCGCGATCGCACGGCCGAGATCGCGCAAGAGCTCGGATGCCGCGTCTTCAAACAATTTCCGCCGAAGGGTTACGGCCCCGCGATGGATCGCGCGGTTCGCGACGCGAGCGGCGACGTGGTCGTCACTCTCGATTGCGATGGCACATACCCCGTCGAAATAATTCCAACAATGGTGCATATGATCGAGGATGGTTTTGACCTCGTGAACGCCACCCGCCTCGCGAAACGGCCGAAGGCGATGCCGCTTTCCAACTACATCGCGAACCGCGTTTTCGCGTGGACGGCGCGGCTGCTGCACGGCATCAGGACGACCGACGTGCACAGCGGCATGCGCGCGTATCGCAAATCGATGATCGATGCGATTGCGTGGGACCCGAACGGCCCCGCCCTCCCGGTCGACATGCTGATCATTCCCCATCGCCGCGGATATCGAGTCGCGGAGATTCCGATCGAGTATCGCGAGCGCATCGGAGCATC
>JALYZI010000230.1 GCA_030948915.1 Acidobacteriota bacterium | reverse complement strand
TTTCGTAACAGGCGCCAAGCTGGAAACCCGATGGAGTCGTGGGACAGCTCGCCAGCCTGGTCATGCTCGTGATGCCCGGCGTCGTTACATTCGAAAAGGTTACGGTGACGCCATTTCCCTGAATGGGCACGTTCGTGGTGGTGTCAATCCATGGGGTCCAGCTCGGTGAGTTTGCGCAATCGCAGTTCGTCAGCGGAAACCGTCCTGACCCATCGACCGCGCTCATGGTCCATGCATCAAAACCCGATCTCTGTGTTTGAAACGTGATGCGAGTGCCGTCGGGCGACCAACTCGGATGCACGTCCGTGTCGGCACCATTGGTCAGATTAGTGAGGCCCGTGCCATCGGTCTTGATGCGGTAGATTTCGGGACCTGCGCCAAAGGCGATCTGAGTTCCGTCCGGTGACCACGTCGGGCTGTGATCACCCTTCCCGGTCGTCAGCGCCGAGAGTCCGGTTCCGTCAGCGTTGACGATGTCAATGTGTTCCCCCGAACCCGGTCCAAGGTCGTTCACCGACATCGCGAGCTTCTTGCCATCCGGTGACCACGCCGGTTCATAAAATGCGTGGCCGGTCGTGAAGAGGTTGGTGAAGCCGGTGCCGTCGGCGTTGATGATGTCGACATCGGCGGGGAAACCGAAGATGCCTTGATCCTCGAAGGCGATCTTGGTTCCGTCCGGAGACCATGCGGGCTTTCTGACTGTGCCGTGCACGCCAGTCGTCAGCACCTTGATGTTCGTGCCGTCGGCGTTCATCACGATCAGTTCGGAGCCGCCCGCGGGCGTGCCGCGCATCAAAGCGATTCTGCCGTCCGAGGCTCCCGCCGGATCCTCATAAGAACACTGGCACCCTGCAGGCGGCCTGGCAATGATGCGCAGGCCGGTGCCGTCCGGATTGATGGACGCCACCGCGCCGCCGTCTCTGAAAAGGATTCTGCCGTTCCAGCCTGCGGACGTAGCGAAGAGGGTTGCTGCGGTCAGTGCGACGACGGCTGTCATGAGAACGAAAACGCGTGCGTTCATTGAAATCTCCTTTGTGGGATGGTCGCCGGCGTGACATCCCGGCGTCCACGCTGACGCGGCTCCCCAGTTTTGTTATCGTTAGTTCTCGTGTATTTCGGTCCGGCGTCGTAAAAAAGTCGTTAGCGCGCTCTGAATTTTTCTGAATTCACCTCTGTGATGACCGACGGAACCCAGGCGGTTTACGAATTCGGAAGTTTTCGTCTCAGCCGCTCGAGCAGGCTGCTGCATCGAGACGGCGAAGTCGTGCCGCTCAAGCCGAAGGTGTTTGACACGCTGCTCGTCCTTGTCGAAGCCGCGGGACGGTTACTGACCAAAGAGCAGCTCATGCAGGCGGTCTGGCCCGACACTGCGGTTGAAGAGAACAATCTCAGTCAGAACATTTCGGCGCTGCGACGGGCCTTCGGCGAACAGCCGGACGAACACCGCTACATCGTCACCGTCCCCGGACAGGGTTACCGCTTCGTTGCGCCGGTGGCGGAGGTGCCGTCCGGTCTCGCAGAACAAAAACGCTATCCATGGGCGCGAATTGCTGTCGCGGTTTGCGGGCTCATTGTTCTGGTCGCAGCCGGCTACTGGATATCCCGTCGTTTCATGCCACCGAGCCGATCGAAACCGGTCATGCTCGCGGTCCTCCCATTGCAGAACCTGAGCGGCAATCCCGACGAGGAATTCTTCAGCGATGGGTTGACCGAGGAGATGATCACCCAACTCGGCCGGCTGGAGCCCGATGGCCTCGGCGTCATCGCACGTACGACGACGATGCAGTACAAAGCGACAACCAAACATGTGGACCAGATCGGCCGCGAGCTGGGAGTCGATTACATCCTCGAAGGCAGTATCCGTCGCGGAAACGATCAAGTGCGAGTGAGCGCACAACTCATCCGCGTCAGCGACCAGACACACCTCTGGGCCGACAGCTACCAACGCGACGCTCGCGACATTCTCGCGGTACAGAGTCAGGTCGCGAGCGACATCGCGCGAGAGATCAGCCTGAAACTCACACCGCGAAAACGCGCGATGCTCGCCAGGACACGCTCGGTCGATCCCAAAGCCCACGAGCTCTATCTCCGCGCGCGTTTTCTCTGGAACAAGCGCACTGAAGGCAGCCTGCAAAAGAGCATCGCCGCGTTTCAACAGGCGATCGAGGCCGATCCGAGTTACGCCGAGAGCTATGCCGGTCTCGCTGATGCGTACATCGCATCCGGAAACTGGGGCTTCGTCGCGCCGAAAGATGCGTATCCGCTTGCGAAGTCGGCGGCTGCGAAGGCGCTCGAGATCGATGCCGACTCGGCCGAAGCGCGCGTCGCCCTCGCCTATGCCACGTATCTCTACGACTGGAATGCCGGGCAGGCGGAGACGCAATTTCGGCGCGCGCTTCGGCTCAACCCGAGCTACGCGTCCGGACATCAGTGGTACGCCGTCTTCCTGGCATCGCGCGGACGATTCGATGAAGCGATCGCGCAGATCAACCTCGCGCGGCAGATCGATCCGCTTTCTCTCATCATCAATGACGTCGTCGGTTGGATTTATGCGCTCGCCAGACGCGACGACAGAGCGATTGAAGAATTTCGAAAGGGCCTTGACCTCGACCCGAATTTTTATCCCGTGCGATACGACCTGGGGATCACGTACGCGGAAATCGGGAGACACAAAGAGGCTGTCGAGCAGCTCGCGGCGGCAAGGGCGCTGTCGGGGGACACAGAACGCACGCTGTCCGGTCTCGCTTACGCGTACGCGCGCGGCGGCGACCGAGCCAACGCCGAGAATCTTCTTGCCCGATTGCAGGAAATGTCGAAGGGGCGTTACGTGCCCTCTTATGACACGGCGGAGGTGTACGCCGCCCTCGGAGAAAAGGACGTCGCCTTCTCATTGCTCGAGAAGTCGCTTCAGGATCGCTACCCGTGGCTCGTGATGCTTCGCGTCACTCCGATTTTCGATCCGCTGCGCTCGGATCCACGCTATTCCGAGTTGGTTCGCCGCATCGTTCCTCAGTAGCGACTTGCCGAATCTACGTCCTGAAGACTGCGCGGCCATGAAGACGGGGATGTTGAGTGTTGAATGCTGAATGTTGAATGGAAAGTCACTCTTTTCATTCGACATTCAACACTTAACATTTAACATTCTCCAATGCGCATCCTCGGCATCGACCCCGGATCGATCTCCACCGGCTTTGGAGTCATCGATGCCGACCGCGGTCGCCTCGTGCTCGTCGAGCAGGGATCGATCAATACATCGCGGCGCGCCGAG